>NZ_JBFUEN010000008.1:0-226691 GCF_056403915.1 Terrabacter sp. P2_E3 | reverse complement strand
GTTTGACCGTGGGCCACGAGCACTGGAACCGGGCCGCAACCTCCGCGATCGGCACGTGCTGGTCGACGACGAGCTGGGCCACCCGGAGCCGGGCGCGTGGGGTGAGGGCAGCGTTAGCGTGGGACACGAGGGCCTCCTGTTTGGCGAAGTGAACCTTGAGCAGTTCCACTCCACCGCGGGAGGCCCTCCCACGTCAGCAGCTCAGAGCGATGAGTCGCATTCCCTCAACCAACGTGCCCGGTCAGTACAGCTAGCTCAGCATCCCGTTCGGTGAAGAGTTTCTGTACTGGCTCAAGCTGCGCCTGCGGCGCAGAAAAGCGCGGGACCCCGCGATGGGGACCCCGCGCTTCGGCGCTGGCGCGCCTACGCGCACCCCACCGCACCCCGCGCTTCCACGAACATGGGCGGCGCGCGGCCTGTCGAAAGCCGACTCGAAGATTTATGGCCCGGACTCAAGCGCCTGGACGAGGGAGGCCCCAGCCGTCGCCGCTCGGGCACAGGCCCATGGAGGACCACTGCCCACCTCGACAGCCACCTGGTCACTAACGGCCCGCTCGGCTGAGCGCATCGAGCGCCTTCTGCGCGGCACCTTCCCGAGCGGCCGGGTGAAGGTCGATGCGCAAACCCGCCGGGTCGGGATCTGCCCCGAACGTGCCCCCGACGTGCCCCCGACCGCCCTCAACAGCCATGCCAGCCAGCACCACATGGCAGGCGCCCCGAGCATGAGCGCGACCCAAAACGGCGTCGAGGACGAACTCGTAATGAATAGGTCATCGGTTCGATTCCGATAAGCGGCTCCAGCAACGCCCCCGGCCCTGCCGGGGGCGTTTCTGCAGGTCAGGAGCCTGAAGCACCTCATTGAGGAGGGCGCTGCCGGCCCGGCGTGGGGCTACACTCTGCCGCCGATTGCCTCCGGGTGACCATCTATGTCCATCAACCTTCGCTTGGCGTATTCTGCCGCCGCGCGCCACCAGCCGGGCTGAGCCTCCGAGACAACCTGGAGTCTGACCCACGGCAGGCGAATTGGGGCAGGCCGCGAGCGTTCGAGGGCGTTCGTGAGCGTCCGTATCTGCCGATGACAGTGCGCTGCCCACGCACCGGACGATCGGGAGTCCTGAACGGCTAACGCTTCCTGCCGTCTCGCCAGTGCACGAACCGCGAAACCTTCGGTGACCTCATTGGCCAGGCGAGCCGCCGTCATGAACTCATGCCCGTGGAGCAGATGCGTATGGAGAAGGGCCTGACGTAGGGTGACGCCGACGCTCCGTGCGCCTCCCCTGTGGGGCGACGAGTTCCTTGCCGGCAGCGCTCTGCTGAGTGTCCGTCCGAACGTCGTCATCCCGGTCGAGCAAGCGAGCGACACCACCGTCTTTCGTGCGCCGTCGCCGCCGAGCAGATCCGCAAAGTCCCGAACGGGGAGCCACCACCCCCCGTTGAACATCTTCAACGCATCGGCGCGACCGTGGCCGGTGAGGATGACGTGACTGATGCTGGATCCAACGGCTGGTCACCGACTTGGCGGTGGGGTAGAGCCCAACAGAACAGCCGTACACCCGGTCGCATCGCCGCACCTGCCTACTTAACTGAGGCCACCTGCCGTGAGAGTGCCTTGAGCGCGTGGTTCGTCAAGAGACCCACCGTGTTCTGCGGGCGGTCCGACCAGCCGTTGAGGGACTCGAACACGATGAGCAGCCTCCCCGCACGAGCCACGGTCAGGCTGTAAGCGCTGTAGCTACGGTCGCGTCCTCCGGTGCCGGGCTGCCTCGTGATGCTCCCGGCGAACTGTTGCTCGATGCGCGGGTAATCCTGCATCAACCAGTCCTCGATGTGGAAGTAGGTGACCTTGAGGCTTGGGTCGGGACGCGCGCGGCACAAGACGAGTTCCTGACGTAGATGCTTGACCGCAGCCGTGGCATCAGTAGCTCGGCCGAACCAGAGCGCGTAGACGTTCATCCGTCCACTCGAGAGGGCGCCGGTGGCGAACTGCTGCCGAGCTCGTTGCAGGTAGCCGGCACCCTGCACCTGCTCCGCGCCCAAGGTGTAAGGGTCGGTGATGCAGTCCAGCTGGTGCGGCTGCGTAGTCGTGCGCTCGGTTCGTTCGGCCGGCAGCTGGTAGAGCAGGTCGTTCCACTCGGCCGCGGACAGCAGCGGGTCAGTCGTGAACACACTTCCCGCAGGAGCGCTCCAAGTAGACCGCGCCGGGACCGCCGTGACCAGATTGGCTGGCGCTCCTCTGCCGCCACCGACCCCGACCGCGACGGCGAGCACCACCACAAGTGCGGCAGCAGCGGACCCGGCCACAGCACGACGTATCCGGCGCGCACGCTCAGCTCGGCGCCGAACCTGGTCCGGAGGAGGCATCACACCGGAGAGCGCCTCGGCGGACTCGTGCAGCCTCTCAGTGAGCGCGTCCATCATCGCTCCTCCTCACGTTGAACAAGGGCGGGTTCGCCGGTGCCGATGGCGCCGCCGTCTGCCAAGGACTCAAACAGCGCTGCCCGACCCCGCACGAGCTGCTGCTTGACAGCCGACACGCTCAGCCCGGTCTCCTGCGCCACCTGCGCCACGGGCAGGTCCGCGAGATGGTGCAGCACGATCGCCACGCGCTGCGCCTCGGGCAGCCTTGCCAGCGCCGCGATCAGCACGACATGGTCGGCGTCCAGCTCAGGCAGCTCCGTTGGAGGACCGTGCCGCCGCCATGCCACCGTGGAGTTGCGGATCCGCCGCCAGCGACTCACCGCAAGCCGCCGTGAAACCGTCCGCACCCACGCCTCGGGGGAAGCCGCGCCACGCACGAGCGACCACCGTGTCCAGGCTCGCTCGAAGGCTTCCTGGGCCAGGTCCCTCGCCTCGGCGGGGTCGCTGGTGAGCATGGCAAGTTCACGCGTGACGCGGGAGGCATTGGCGGTGTAGAACGCGTCGAATTCCGCCGCAGGGCCCACCCCACCTTCAGGACGCTCCACAGCGCCCCCCTTCCTCACCTTTGCACGGATCGGCGATCCGTGAGCGGCGGGGGCGGTGGTGAGCGTGGCAGCCACGCGCAAGCCCGCGGCGGTCAGGCGAGCAATCATGAAGGTTCTCCTTGATCTGGTGCGGCGGCCCCGGTGCCACCACCACCAGAGTTCGCCCGCTCCCCCCTTCCTCGCATCGGGAGAACTCCCACACCTCGCACCTGTCGCTTCCAACGACCGAAGCGATCGGTACGCCTCCTGAGAGCGCGCAGAGCCGCGGTATGGAGCGCGAGTTTCGATCCGGCAAGCACCCAGGCAGCTTCAAGAATCCGTGTCAGTCGCTTAGGCGCTGTCGGGGTCGCGGCTGGAGCGGGCGAGGGCGGCTGCCTGTCCTCGGTTGGGGACGCCCAGCTTGGTGAGTACGCGTCCGACGTGGGCGCTGGCGGTCTTTTCGGTGATGAAGAGGGCGGAGGCGATGGCGCGGTCGGTCGCCCCGGTAGCGACGAGGTCGAGGACCTCACGCTCTCGGGGCGTGAGCCGGTTCAGCGGGCCTGGGCCGCCACCGTCGAGAGGGAGGGTGACTCGGAATCGTCGGGCGGCCTGGGCGGCTTGTTGCTCGATCCACCCGGCGCTGATCCCGCGGGCCTCGTGCCAGATGGTGACGAGCAGTTCTTTGCCCTCTTCGCGTGCGCCGTGTTCGAGCAGGGCTCGGGCCAGCTCGAGTCGCGGACGAAGCGCCGTGTATCTGCCGTGGCTGGCGGCCAGTTCGCTCGCGCTGCGCCATTCCTCGACCCCATGTCCTCCTTCGAGCTGAGCCTTGTAGGCCACGGCGCTGCACAGCTGCATCCCGTACCAGCTCCTTGCCCATTGCGTGGACAGGCGGCTCTGGGCGAAGTCGAGCGCGGCACTGGCCGTCCGCGTGAGGGCGTCCGAGGGCTCGGCGCCGGTCCTCGCGGCAAGGACTTGGGCGCGGAAACCGTAGGCGGCGAGCCCGGCCTGCAGGAGGGGGGAGTCGGTGGCGGCGAGCTCGAGGACCAGCCGCTCCGTGGTCCAGAGCACGCCGTCGACGTCGTCCACCTGCTCGTAGGCCTCGATGAGCCGCGGCGTGTGGTCGAGCGTCAGCCGGTGGTCGGGGTGCACGGCGGCTGCCGCTTGTTCGACTTTGAGTGCAGCGGCGCCCTCACCGCGCGCGAGCATCAGCCAGACGCGGAGCCAGTCCTGGCGAAACGCAGACCCTCCGGGCAGACAAGCCTCGCGGAAGAGTTGCTCGGCCGCAGCCAGCTGGCCGTCCCGGACCAGCCACTCCACCTCCTGCTCGGCGGCGAACGCCACGTACCGGGGCAGGCCGGCCTGCTCGGCGGCGGACCTGGTCCGTCGCGCCAGCGTCAGCCCTTCGTCGATCCGCCCGAGGAGCAGGAGGTAGAAGGCGAGCTCGCTCGCGAGATCCAGTGCAGCCCCGGTCTGGTCGGCCTGCTCGGCATCGCGCACCGCCGTCCTGAACACCGCGAGGCTCTCGTCGCACCGGCCGAGCTGCCACAGCGCGTTGAACACGCCCCACCGGGCCTCGGGGACGACGTCCGCTGCTCCTGTCGACAGCGCAACCTCGAGTGCCCGCTCGGCGAAGTCGAGCTGTGGGCCGACCGCGTTCATGTGGTGCTGGTGAAAGGCGCCTGCCACCAGAGCCTCCGCGAGCTCCCGGCTGGGGGTGGTCCCCGCGAGTGCGAGGGCCTTGTCCAGCGCCTCTGCCTGAGGTAGGACCCCGGAGATCTGGCTGTACTCGCTGACGATCGCGGTGTACACGCGACAGGCTGCAAGCGGGTCACCGCCGGCAGGGAGCAGCTCGACGGCCTGGCGCAGCAGGGCGTGCACGCGTTCCGGGTCGTCGCTGTAGAGCACTCTGGCGGCCAGTACCGGCAGGTCGGTGCGGGCCAAGCCGGAGCGACCGCCGGCGTCGGGGACCTGGTCCCACAGCTCCAAGGCTCGTTCGAAGTGGTCAGCCGCGGCCCCGGCGCCGAACTGCTTGCCCGCCAGACCGGCCCACACCGAGGCGTCGAAAGCCAAGGGCAGGTCATGTGCGGCGTAGGCGTGCAGCGCCAGCGCCGCGCCGTACTGCCAGCGTTGCGCGGCAGCGCCGGCCTCGACCCTGGCGGTCAGCGCTCGGGCGTAGGCCGCGTGCAGCTGCGCGCGTTGCGAGGGGAGCAGATCAGCGGAGACTGCCTCGCGCAGCAGGGCATGACGGAATGAGAAGACATCGCCCCGTCGTACGAGAACGTTCGCGTCCAGCAGAGCCTGCAGCGCCGCCGCGTACTCGTCGGGACTCAGCTCGCTCGCGTCCTGCAGCAGGTCGAGGTCGACGATGGTGCCACCGGCCGACGCAAGCTGGGCCAGGCGTCTCGGCACGGCCGGGAGTCGGTCGACGTGCCGCAGCAAGAGGTCGTGCAAGAGCACGGGGATGCCGTCCTCCTCGTCGAGCAGCTCTTCCACGAAGAGCGGGTTGCCGCCGCTGCGCGTGAGCAGCGACGGGATGGATCTCCGCGTCAGGTTCTGGCCGGTGCGTCGACGAACGAGCTCTGCGATTGGGCCGGCGCTCAGTCCGTGCAGTTCCAGGCGCAACGTGCCCGGCGTCCGAGCTAGTTCCACGAGGACCGGCCGGAGCGGGTGCTCGCGACCTAGCTCTTCGGTGCGGAAGGTCAGTCCCAGGATCAGCGGCGCGCGGCAGGTCCGGACGAGAGCGATCGCCCAGCTGCGCACCGACTTGTCGGCCCAGTGCACGTCCTCGAGGACGAGCACGAACGGAGCGGCTTCGGCGAGAGCCTCGGCGGCCGCCAGCAGCTCTTCCAGTGAGCGCGCGGTTCCCGGGTTGGCGTCCGCGAGCCAGGCCACCGACGCCGGTACGTCGCGGTGTGGGCCGCCGGAGCGCACCAGCGTCCGAAGCGCTTCCACCACGGGCCCGAACGGCGGCCCGGTAGCAAGGTCCAGGCAGTGACCCACGCCGAAGCCGAGCCCCAGAGCCGATGCACGAGAGCCCACCGCGTGCACGAAGGTGGTCTTGCCCATGCCGGCGTCACCGCCGAGCAGCAAAGCACTGGCGTGCCCATCGGGAGTGGCGTTGCCCATCACGGAGCGGAGCAGCCCGTCGGCCTCGGCAAGCTCCTCGTCCCTGCCGATGGGCTCCTGGAGGTCGAACGCTCGCGCCACTGGTCACTCTCCGACGGTCCTGACGGCTTGACCCCTTCCGTCAAGGGTAGGCGGAAGGGGTCAATGCATTCAGAGGAACGCGCCAGCGGGGTCGTTGAGCACGAGCACGAGCTCGTTGTGGACTCCACTCCGATGGGTGGCGGCGTAGTCGAGGCGTAGCTCTTGCAGGAGCGACGCGACCCTGGTGTCCCTGGCGGTGCCGGCCCTCGGGTCCTCATGGATCGGCGATCCGTGAGCGGCCGGGGCGACGGTGAGCGTGGCGGCCACGAGCAGGCCCGCAGCGGTCAGGCGAGCAGTCATGAAAGTTCTCCTTGATCTGGTGCGGCGGCCTCAGTGCCACCACCACCAGAGTTCGCCCCCGCTCCCCTCCCTCGCATCGGGAGAAGTCCCACATCTCACGCCTTTCGCTACCCATGACCTAAGCGATGATCAGGACGCTCGAGCGCGAACAAAGCCGTGCGATCAAGATGTAAGCCCAGCACGTGGAAAGAGGGACACATACCGCGATCAGGTGAGTGACGGCGCGTTCCGGGTGCATCCGGACTCCGGTGTCTCCCGCCGATCGTGCTCGAACTCGTAGGCGCACTCGCTATACATGCCGTCACTGTCGTTCCCATAGCCGACGTGCTCAGACCAGGGATGACGGCAGGGGGGCAGTCGCCGAGAGCTCGTTTCTGTCGAGACAATTCTCGACGCTGCCGCAGGCGATCGATCGGGCTTCTCAAAGCACGAGCATGCCCGACGCTAGGTCCGGCCCGGATCTGCTGCTGATGCCCAGGTCCAGCAGTTGGTGCGCAACGCGGGAGGGCTGTTCCGACGGTTCCCTTAGATCTCTTAGCCGACATGTGTCGCGAGCATCACGGGCGCTGAGGCGTCCAAGCCTGCGTTCGTACATCTAACTGGCCATCCATCACGGAGCATCCGACCGGCGGTCTGTGGACGCCTGTGGACTCCGATTCCGGCGGGCACGAGAGTCGCACGGCTGGCTCACAGCGCTCGTAATGAATAGGTCATCGGTTCGATTCCGATAAGCGGCTCGGCTCGAGGCCCCGTCACCTGCGTTCGTCGCAGGAGGCGGGGCCTTCTCCGTGCCCCGACACGCGACGGCGCCGAGCCCCATGGCCCGCGGGACGGCATACTCCCGGGAATGACGAAGGAGCCCACCTGCGCGCGCAGGACGGGCTCCTTCGAGGCTGGTGCGGATGGGGGGGTGCGTGCCAGCCGTGGGGGTGTTACAGGTGTGACAGTAATGAACCTGTAGCCACGTGTACGGACTTTCGACGAATTTGTGCCGAGAAGTTTTGGAATGGTGGGTCGTGGGGCTTTTGTCGAAAATCCCCGGCAGAGCCCTGGCCGTCGTCGATCTGGCACAGTGACCCGGTGAGCGCGACCCCGGCAGACGTGGACCAGGACGTCCTGGCCGAGACGCTGGCCGTCGCGGGCCGCCTCGTCGGGGGCCCGCTGCGAGCGGTGGGTCAGCCCTTCCCCGGCAGTCGTCGCACGCTCGTCGTGCGAACCGTCGACCCGTCGGGCCGCTCGTTCGTGGTCAAGCGCTACCTCAGCGAGGAGGGGTGGGAGGCGTATGCCCGCGAGGCGTCCGCGCTCGAGGCGCTGACCGGGGTCGCTCAGACGCCGACGCTCGTGGCCGAGTCCAGCGACCCGCGCCTCGTCGTCATGGGCGACCTCGGGGACGGCACGCACCTGGCCGACGCGCTCCTCGGTGACGACGCCGACCGGGCCGCGGCCAAGCTGTCCGGGTGGGCCACAGCGGTGGCCGGTCTGCACCGGGCCGGGCACCAGGTGCGCGACACCTTCGAGGCCGGTGTGCTGGCCCGCTCGTCGGAGCCGGTCGACGTCGACTACCTGCCGGCACATCTCGCCGAGGCCGTCTCGGTGTGGAACCGCCTCGCCGCTGCCCTCGACGTCGCTGTGCCTGACGGGACGTTCGACGTGCTCGCGAGCGTGCCGGAACGTTTCCGGGTCGACGCCTGCAGTCTGTCCGCAGCCGACATGTGCCCCGACAACAACCTCGTCCGCGACACCCGCCTCGTCCTGCTCGACTTCGAGTTCGCCTTGTGGCGACCGATCGTCTGGGACGCGGCCTACCTCAGGGTGCCGTGGCCGACGTGCTGGTGCGCCTGGTCGCTCGAGACGTCTGCCGCGGAGGTGGCACTGGGGCGATGGCGGGACGCCGTGGCGGTGGAGTGGCCCGAGGTGCTGGGTTCCGACTTCGACCACGACCTCGACCTCGCGACGGAGGCCTGGGCCTGGCTCGCCGGCAGCTGGTGCCTGGCCGGACTCGTCGACGGGGAGCCGCAGCGGGTCAACCCGGTCAAGCCGATGCCGCGCATGCCCGACCGCGTGCTCCGCTTCCTGCGCACCGCCGCGGCCGGTCGGGCGCTGCCCGAGCTCGCCGAGGTCGCGCTGCGCCTGGCGCGTGCCGTCGAGACGACGTATGCCGCCACCGACGTGCCGCTCGCCCCCGCGTTCACCGGTGGTGCGTTCCGGTGACCGCCTGGACGACCCGGCGGGCGACCGCCGCCGATGCTTCGGTCGTGGTCGGGCTGCGGGCGCTGATGTTCTCGGCGATGGGCGTGCCGGGCGTCGACGACCCGGCCTGGCGGGAGGCGGCCACCGCGTGGTTCGAGCGGGAGCTCGACGGCGGACGTGCCTGCGTCGTCGTGGCCGAGGACGCCGACGGTGAGGTCGTGGCCGGGGCGATGGCGGGGCTCCGCTTCGAGACCCCCTCGCCGGTCAACCCGAACGGTGTCTGGGGTCTCGTCAACAACGTCGCGACCCACCCTCGGGCGCGCCGGCAGGGGCTGGCCCGGGCGTGCGTCGTGGGCGTCCTCGACTGGTTGCGCGACGAGACGGAGGCGACGGTCGTCGAGCTCTTCGCGACGGGGGAGGGGGCAGGGCTCTACGAGGAGCTCGGCTTCACCCCGACGGCCTGGCCCGCGATGCGCCTCCGCCTCGACCGCTGAAGAACCGCCGGTTCGGGGCCGCGGCGCCGGGGTGGCCGGGGGTGCTGGCTGGCGCCAGGTGTGTGCCCTCGCCCCAGAGGTGCGCGGTGCACCGCGCACCCGCACGTCGAGGGCGCACTCGTGGTGCGACCGCGCACCGGTCTGTTCCCGGCTCAGGGGACGGGCGCTGGCGCGGCCTCGTGGGGCTGGGCGCGCTCGAGGACCCGCCGGAATCCCCACGACACGAGGACGGCTGCGGCGCCGGCACCGACCGTGACGGCATACGCCGGCGTGTGCCCGCCCCAGTCGGCGAGGCGCCCGGCCAGCGCGGCTCCGAGCGCGTAGCCGAGCCCGGTGGCCGCGGCGAGGGCCGTCATCGCGGCGCCGGTGCGTGACGGCGGAGTGACGCGCTCGCCCAGGGTGAACGTCGTGATCATGTAGGGCGCGACCGTGAGGCCGAGCACGAGCAGGACGGGGACGAGAGCGGGCAGCGACCCGACGAGCAGGAGCGGCGCCGAGAGGGCGAGCAGGCCGACGGCGAACCACCGCAGCCGTGCCGACAGCGCGAACCGCGCGGGCAGTCCTGCGACGGCGAGACCGGCGATGACGCTGCCGACGCCGAGCAGGGCGTGGAAGTAGCCCGTGAGGCCGGGGGAGCCCGCAGCGGTGGCGAGGACGGACGTGCCGGTCTGGACCGACCCGAAGACGGTGCCGACGAGCAGCTGGGCGGCGCACAGGACGACGACGGCGGGTGTCATCAGTCGGCCGACGGCGCCGGTCGTCCGCGACGTCGCGGCGTGCGTGACCGCTGCGGTCTCGTGCAGGGCGAACCACGTGCCGAAGACGGCGAGGCCCGCGGCCGCCAGCGCCAAGGCCGCCGTGGGGCTGGCGACGGAGACGCCGAGCCCCACGAGCGCCGGGCCGAGCACGAAGGAGGCCTCGTCGGCCGCGCCCTCGTAGGAGAAGGCGGCGTCGACGAGCCGGTGCTGGCGGGCGCCGGTCTCGGCGGTGATGGGGCGCCAGCGCACGCGGGCCAGCGGACCGATCTGCGGCAGAAGGAGACCCGCGACCGCGCTGGCGACCGCGGCCACGCCCCAAGGGAGTCCGGCGTTGACCACGAGGAGGATGCCGACGAGGCCGGCCGCCCCGGCGAGCGACTGGAAGGCGACGACCCGGCGCTGGCCGAGCCGGTCGGCCCGGGCACCCCAGAAGGGTGCCCCGACGGCGTTGGCCACGGCGAGGGCGCCAGCGCAGAAGCCGCCCGCGCCATAGCTGCCGGTGGCGGACGACACGAGCAGGAGGGTGCCCAGCTGGCTCATCGCGAGCGGCATACGAGCCAGGAAGGCGACGACGATGTAGGTGCGCCCGGTGAGGCCGAAGAGGTGGCGGTAGGAGTCGATGGGTGACACGTGAGCAGCTCCGGATCTGGTCGCGGGGTACGCGACAACGGGTGCGTGCCTACCCGCCCAACAGGTCACGCCAGATCCCTGTGCACCTCCCAGTGTAGGGCGTCGCGGACCGGTGCCCGGTCGCTGCTCACCGGCCGGTGCGGGCGGAGGGCAGCGGGCGGAGGGCGGCGACGATCCGCCCAGGTGCGTCAGTCGCGCATGTGGTGGGCCTGGCGCACCGACGGCGAGAGCCGGTAGATCACCTCGACCAGCCCCGCGCCGACGGCACCGACCGCGAGCGACTGCCAGACGAGCGGCAGGGGCGCGTCGAGGTTGAAGAAGGTGGCGGCGAACGGCCAGACGAACGCCGTGACGGCGAGCCCGACCATCGCGGCGACGAGGACGGCCTTCCACAGCCGGAAGGGCCGGGCGAGCACGACGAGGATCCAGAAGAAGACGGTGAGGAGCGTGATCGTCGCTCCGCTGCCCGGCTGCCAGCACGCGACGTCGGCGACGGTCTTCGCGCCGGTCTCGACGGCACACCGGGTCGAGAACTCGTCCGGCGGCACGCCGTAGCCGCTGCCCGCGAGCAGGTAGGACGTGATGACGGCGACGCCCGCGACGGCGCCGGACGGCACGGCGAAACGCAGGATGCGTCCGAGGAAGCCGGAGAGGTAGCGGCGCTTGTTGGGTCCGAGGGCGAGGAAGAACGCCGGGATGCCGATGGTCACGGCCGACACGAGCGTCAGGTGGCGCGGCAGGAACGGGAAGGGAACGGCGATGAGCGCTGCAGCGAGGATGGCGACGAGGCTCATCGCGTTCTTGGCGAGGAAGAGGTTGGCGACGCGCTCGACGTTGCCGATGACGCGGCGTCCCTCGGCGAGCACGTCGGGCAGGTGCGAGAACCGCCCGTCGAGCAGGACGAGCTCGGCCACCGCCTTGGTGGCCTGGGCGCCGTTGCCCATGGCCACGCCGATGTCGGCGTCCTTGAGGGCGAGCGCGTCGTTGACGCCGTCTCCGGTCATCGCCACGACGTGACCGTCGGCCTGGAGCGCGTGCACGAAGGCGCGCTTCTGCTCGGGGGTGACCCGGCCGAAGACCGTGTGCGTCGCGAGGACCTCCCTCAGGGCGTCCTCGTCGTCGGGCAGGGTGCGCGCGTCGACGGGCTCACCGACGTCGAGCCCCACGGTCCGGGCCACGGCGGCGACGGTGACGGGGTTGTCGCCCGAGATGACCTTGATGGCGACCCCCTGCTCGGCGAAGTAGTCGAGCGTCGCCTTGGCGTCCGGGCGCACCTGCTCGGTGAGGGTCACGAGGGCGGCCGGGGTGATGTCGGCCGGCAGCGTCGCCTCGGTGAGGTGCGCGTCGCTCCGGGCGAGCAGGACGACGCGTCGCCCGGAGTCCGCGAGCGCGGCGACCCGTGCCCGGATCGTCTCGAGCACCTCAGGCGGCGACGGCTGCGGGTCCGCGGCGAGCAGCACCTCCGGCGCGCCGAGCACCCACGTCGAGCGCTCGGCGAAGCACGCCGCGCTCCACTTGCGGGAGGAGTTGAACGGGATCGTCTGCGTGCGCTCCCAGCCGGGCGCCTCGATGACCGCGGCCACGGCGGTCAGGGTGCCGTTGGCGTTCGGGTCGTCGGCGAGCGCCCCCAGCGCGCAACGGATCTCGTCGGCGTCCTGCCCGTCGAGGGTGTGCGCGTCCTCGAAGGCGATCTCGCCCGCGGTCAACGTCCCCGTCTTGTCGAGGCAGACGACGTCGACCCGGGCGAGGCCCTCGACGGCCGGGAGCTGCTGGACGAGGACGTTGCGGCGCGTCAGCTGCACCGCCGACAGCAGGAACGCGACCGAGGTGAGGAGCACGAGACCCTCGGGCACGAGGCCGACGACGCCCGCCGCCGAGCGGAGGACGACCTCGCGCCAGCCCTGGTCGCCGACGGTGCGCCACTGCGACCAGATGGCGATGGGCAGGGCGCCGACGATGACCCAGGTGATGTAGGTCAGCAGGGTGTTGATCGAGTCCTGGATCTCCGAGCGCGTGCGCGTGAACTTCCTTGCGTCAGCGGCGATCCGGTTGACGTAGGCGTCGGCACCGACCTGGCTCGCGTGATAGCGGCCCGACCCCGCGACGACGCTCGTGCCCGACATGATGTCGTCGCCCTCGCCGTGCGGCACCGGATCGGACTCGCCGGTGAGGTTCGCCTCGTTGAGCTCGAGCCCGGCGCTCGCCAGGAGGGTGCCGTCGGCGGGCACCTCGTCGCCCGTGCGCAGCTCGATGAGGTCGTCCTGCACCACCTCGGTCGTCGGCACGACCCGCACCTCGCCGTCGCGCACGACCCGCGTCGTCGGGGCGTTGAGCAGCGCGAGCCGGTCGAGCTTCCGCTTGGCGAGGTACTCCTGGACGATGCCGATGGCGGAGTTGACGACGAGGACGATCCCGAAGAGCCCGTCGGCGAACGACCCCGTCACCATGACGAGGACGAAGAGGGCGCCGAGGATCGCGTTGAAGCGGGTCAGCACGTTGGCCCGGACGATCTCGCCGATCGAGCGCGACGTCCGCTCGGTCAGCGCGTTGACGGCGCCACGCGAGACGCGCTCGGCCACCTCGGCACCCGTCAGTCCCTCGGGCCGGGTCAGGGTCGCCCCGCCAGGGGTCCTGCCGTCCGTCGTCCCGTGTGTCGGGCCGTGTGTCGCCCCGTCTGTCGTCACCGGCCCATTGTCGTATGCCGGGTGCTCGCCTCCGCGGTGGAACGCGCGCGAGCGCTGCGGAGGCGTCTCGGGAAGGCGGCGCGACGGCATACGACCGTCGTCGCGCGGCGGTGGACAAAGGTTACTGATCGGTCTTCGGACGAGGTCCGGGGCGCTTCTCGGGTCGTGGGACGATGGGGCGCGTGACTGAGTCGATCCAACGTGCCCGCGCCACCACTGCCTCCTACTCGATCACGATGCGGATCCACGCCGGCACCGACCCGGCGGTCATCGGGGCCCTCGCGGTCAAGGTCGCCGAGAGCGGCGGCATCACCACGGCGCTCGACATCGTCGACTCGCACCCCGACCGGCTCGTCATCGACCTCACCTGCTCCGCCAGCAACGCCGAGCACTCGACCGAGGTCGTCGACGCCGTGGAGACGCTCGAGGGCGTCCGCGTCCACAAGGTCTCCGACCGCGTCTTCCTGCTGCACCTCGGCGGCAAGATCTCCGTCGAGTCCAAGGTCAACCTGCGCAACCGCCAGGACCTCGCGATGGCCTACACGCCCGGCGTCGGCCGCGTGAGCCAGGCCCTCTTCGAGCACCCCGAGGACGTGCCGCGCCTGACCATCAAGGGCAACTCGGTCGCCGTCGTCACGGACGGCTCGGCCGTGCTCGGGCTCGGCAACATCGGCCCGATGGCGGCGCTTCCGGTCATGGAGGGCAAGGCGGCGCTCTTCAAGCGCTTCGCCGACATCGACGCGTGGCCGATCTGCATCGACACGACCGACGTCGACGAGATCGTGCGCACCGTCGAGCTCATCGCACCCGGCTTCGGCGGCATCAACCTCGAGGACATCGCCGCCCCGCGCTGCTTCGAGATCGAGGCCAAGCTGCGTGAGCGCCTGTCGATCCCCGTCTTCCACGACGACCAGCACGGCACGGCCATCGTCGTGCTCGCCGCGCTGAAGAACGCGCTGCGCTGCATCGACAAGCAGCTGCCCGACGCGCGCATCGTCGTCTCCGGTGGCGGCGCGGCCGGTTCGGCGATCGTCCAGCTGCTGCTCGCCGCGGGTGCGGTCGACGTCACCGTCTCCGACCGTCCGGGCCTGCTCAACCGGGACGACGAGTCCCTGACGCCGGCGTGGCGCGACCTCGCCGAGAAGACCAACCCGCGCGGCCTCACCGGCACGCTGCGCGACGGCCTCCAGGGCGCCGACGTCTTCATCGGCGTGAGCGCACCCCACATCCTCGCGCCCGAGTGGATCGACGAGATGGCCGAGAAGCGCATCGTCTTCGCGCTCGCCAACCCCGACCCCGAGGTCGACATCTACGAGGCGACGCAGCGCGCCACCGTCGTGGCCTCGGGCCGCAGCGACTACCCGAACCAGATCAACAACGTGCTGGCCTTCCCCGGCGTCTTCCGCGGTCTGCTCGACGCCCGGGCGACCGACGTCACGACCGAGATGCTCATCAAGGCCGCCGACGCCATCGCCTCGGTCGTCACCGACGAGCAGCTCAACCCGAACTACATCATCCCGAGCGTCTTCCAGCCCGACATGAGCAAGACCGTCGCCAAGGCGATCGTCGACTGCGTGCCCAAGGCCCCGGCGAAGAACATCCCGATGACCGGCGCCAACTGAGGAGCACGACCCACCGGATGACGAGCACGACCCATCCCGGACAGCGTTACCCGCTCGACGGCCGCCGCGCCTGGGCGGTGTGGGCGGCCGCCATCTCGGTCTACGTCCTCGCCGTCTTCCACCGCACCTCGCTCGGTGTCGCCGGTCTCGAGGCCGCCGACCGCTTCGGCATCAGCAGCTCGCAGCTGTCGACCTTCACGATCGTCCAGGTCTTCGTCTACGCGGCGATGCAGCTGCCGGTCGGGGCGCTGCTCGACCGCTACGGCAGCAAGCGGATGCTCGGGGTCGGGCTCACCCTGCTGACGGTGGCCCAGTTCGGCTTCGCGTTCGTCCACGCCTTCCCCGCCGCCCTGCTCTGCCGGGTGCTGCTCGGCATGGGCGACGCCATGGTGTTCATCTCGGTGCTGCGCCTCGTCGCGCTGTGGTTCTCACCGCGCCGCACGCCGATGGTGACGCAGCTGACCGGCGTCCTCGGGCAGCTCGGGGCGTTCGCCGCCGCCGGGCCGCTCGCGGCCGCGCTCGACCACTTCGGCTGGACCCCGTCGTATGCCGTCGCGGCGTCGGTCGGCGTGCTCACGGGGGTCGCGCTCGTCGTCGTCGTCAAGGACAGCCCCTACGTCGACCACCACCGCGACGAGCTGCGGCTGCGGGCCATCGCGCGCACCCTGCGGGCGGCGTGGCTCGTGCCGGGGACCCGGCTCGGGCTGTGGTCGCACTTCACGTCGCAGTTCGCCGCCAACATGTTCACGATGTTGTGGGGCTTCCCGTTCCTCGTTGCAGGACAAGGAGTCTCGGCGTCGACGGCGAGTGTGCTGCTCATGCTCATGGTCGTGACGACGGTCGTTTCGAGCCCTGTCATCGGCACGCTGACGATGCGCTACCCGTTCTCGCGCAGCACCCTCGTGCTGTGGATCGTGGCCGCCGCGATCGCCGCCTGGACAGTCGTGCTGCTCTGGCCCGGACGCGCGCCGCTGTGGATGCTCGTCGTCCTCGTCGTGCTCATCGCCATCGGCGGTCCGGGCTCGATGATCGGCTTCGACCTCGCGCGCACGTTCAACCCGCCGACCCGCATCGGCAGTGCCTCGGGCATCGTCAACACCGGCGGCTTCATCGCGACGTTGACGGCGGTGGCCCTCGTCGGCGTCGTCCTCGACCGGGTCGCACCCGGGGGGCCGCCGACGTGGGACGTCGACGCGTTCCGGGTCGCGATGACGGTGCAGTACCCCGTGTGGGCGCTCGGGATCGTGCAGATCCTGCGCTACCGGCACAGGGCGCGGCGCGCGGCCCTCGAGGCCGACCCTGACGCGTACGCCGCCATGCAGGCCGGCCGCTCCGTCACCTTCCACTGACGGCCCCCCTCTCAACCGTCGAGAGGCCACGTTCTGCGGGTCCGCACCCGTCGAAAGGCCACGTTTCGTGGGTGCCGACCCGTCGAAAGGCCACGTTCTGCGGTCTAGCCTGCTCGGGAGGAGGAGCGATGGCGACGTGGGCGGACGTGGACGAGCTGGCCGGGCGCCTGCCCGGCGCGGTGCTCGGGGTCGCCCACGAGGGCTCTCCCGCCTGGCACGCCGGACGGCATACGTTCGCTCGTCTGCGCTGGGACGACGACGGGCGCGAGCTCGTCCAGGTGTGGACCGGCGAGATGGACACCGAGCAGGCGCTCGCGGACCGGCGCGACACATTCGTGCGGATCGACACGTTCCGCTACCGCGTCACGGTGTGGGCGCGCCTCGACCGCCTCGACCGGGCTGAGCTCGCGGAGCTGCTCGTCGACTCCTATGACATCCGCGGCGGGCGCCGCCGGCGGGGTGACACCGACCTGGCCGACCTCCTGGGCTGAACCGTCCAAAGGCCACGAACCGGGTTCTCGCCCTGCGGGGGCGGCCCGGTTCGTGGCCTTTCGACGGTTGGAGAGGGTGGGGCCTCAGGCGTCGCCGACGGTGAGGGCCTCGGCCTCGGTGCGGGACGTGACCTCCTCGGCGCCGTGTCCGGGCGCCTCGTCGAGCGCGCTGATGATCCGGCGAGCGGTGAGGAGCACGAGGACGGCCAGCACGACCGCGGCCGAGCCCACCCAGAAGGGCAGGTGGATCGACTTCTCGCCGAGGTTGCCGGCGAGCCACGGAGCGACGGCGCCGCCGCTGAAGCGGACGAAGGAGTAGGCCGCCGACGCGACCCCGCGCTCGACGGGGGAGACCTTCATGACCGTCTCGGTGATGAGTGTGTTGTTCACGCCGAGGAAGGCGCCGGCGAGGATGACGCCGACGACCAGCACGGTCTTGTTCTCGGTCCACATCGCCATGGCGGCGAGGATGACCGCGAAGCCGAGCAGCGCGCCGACGATGCCGGCCAGCGTGCCGAAGCGGCGCTGGATCATCGGGGCGACGAAGACCGACGTGATGGCGAGCAGCACGCCCCAGCCGAAGAAGATGAACCCGATCTCGTGCGCCCCCATCGCAAGCGGGAAGGGCGTGAAGGCGAGCAGGGTGAAGAAGCCGAAGTTGTAGAGCAGCGCCGTGATGCCGACCGTGAGCAGGCCACGGTGGCCGAGGGCACGCAGGGGCGCCGTGATCGAGGTCGGGTTCTCGGCCGGCGGGGTCTTCGGCAGCGTGGTCAGCGTCGCGATGAACGCGACGGCCATGAGAACGGCGACGCCGTAGAACGGCCAGCGCCAGGAGATGCCGCCGAGCCAGCCGCCGAGCAGCGGGCCGGTCGCGATGCCGACACCGAGAGCGGCCTCGTAGAGGATGATCGCCTGCTTGACCGAGCCGGACGCCGCGTTGACGATCGTCGCCAGGGCGGTCGCGATGAAGAGCGCGTTGCCGAGGCCCCAGAGGGCGCGGAAGGCGACGATGCCGCCGACGGTGTCCTGGCTGCCGGCGAAGGCGGCGCCGACGATGATGAGGGCGAGGCCGAGCAGCAAGGTGCGCTTGGCACCGACGCGGCTGCTGACCCAGCCGGTGCCGAGCATCGCGATGCCCATGACGGCGAGGTAGCTGGTGAAGAGGAGCGAGACCTGCGACGGGCCTGCGCCGAGCTCGTCGGCGATCGGCTTGAGGATGGGGTCGACGAGGCCGATGCCCATGAAGGAGATCACGCAGGCGAAGGCGATCGACCAGACGGTCTTGGGTTGGCGCCACATGGTGGTGGTCATCCGTCCTTTCGGGTGGGGTGCGGGACAGGGGCGTCCGCCGCGGCGGCCAGCAGCTCGTCCATGACGTCGATGGCGACGCGGACGCGGTCGAGGGCCGGTCCGTCGAGCTGGTCGAGGGCGGGGGACAGGACGGCCAGTCGGGCCCGACGCACGGTCTCGAGCGCGGCGTGGCCCTCGTCGCTGAGGGAGATCACCGTGGCGCGCGCGTCGTCGGGGTCGGACGCGCGGTGCACCCAGCCCGACGCCTCGAGGCGCTGGAGCTGGGTGGTGATCGTCGGCTGGCTGCTGTGATCGGCGGCCGCGAGGGCGCTGACGCGGGAGGGTCCGAGCTCGTCGAGCAGGGCGAGGAGGCGGGCCTGCGCGAAGGGCACGTCGAACGACGCGTGGCGGCTGGCCCAGCGCGAGAGTCGCGCGGCCGAGCGCAGCAGGTCGTTGCCCAGGGTGGTCGATTCGGTCACTCACTCCAATTTACATAGACAACCTATGCATATCAAGTCGAGCTCACGGGACTGGGGCGGAGCGCTCACTGGAGTGGGACGGGGCGCTCACTCGACTGGGGACTCAGCTGGGCTGGCGGAGCACGCCGTCGGCGGCGCGTTGAACTCGGCGGCATACCTCACGGCGAGTGCCGGGGTGCGCCTCTTTGCCGCCACCACCGATGATGATCGGCACGCCACCAGCCTGCACCGGCGTCGCGAGAGCGGGGGAGTCGATGACGGGGTAGTGGGTTCCGTTGTGGCTGAAGGTCTTCCCGGGCTCGGCAGTCCAGGGTCCGGTGATCACCGCGACCTGCCGGGCAGGCGGAAGGTGGCGGACGTGACGAACGTGCCGAGCCGGATCGTCGACGTCTCACGAGCCTGGTCGACGGTCCTGCCCCTGCAACGACGCGTCAGCCGCGGACGATCCCGTCGACGACGACCTCGAGCATGGGCCTGACGTCGAGGTCGGCGTGGCTCGTGTCGGCGACGCTCGCGACGCCGCTGACGAGGCGCATGACGTTGGCGGCGTCGACGCCCGGGCGCAGCTGGCCCCCGGCGTCGAGGTGGTCGATGACGCGGCGGTTGGCCTCGCCCATGACGCGGCACTTGCGGTACATCGGGGACGCGGGGTCGTCCATGGCGGCGCAGATCTTGCTGGCCGCGCCCCGGTGCAGCGTGATGTGGTCGATGAAGTGCTCGAACCAGCCGAGCAGCATCTCCCGGGCGGGCTGCCCCGTGGCGATGGCGGCGTCGGCGTCGGCGGACACGCGGTCGGTCCAGTCCTGCATGAGGGCGTCGACGAGGGCCTCGCGGGTGGGGAAGTGGCGGTAGAGCGTGCCGGGGCCCACCCCGGCCCGCTTCGCGATCTCGTCGAGCGAGGAGTCAGTGCCGCGCTCGGTGAAGACGATGCGGGCGGTCGCGAGGATCTTGTCGTAGTTGCGCCTGGCGTCGGCGCGCATCGGGCGAGGCATTTTCTCGGGGCTCTCCTGAGCCGGTCCGTCAGCCGAATCCCCTTGGGTGGCAACAGATCCCGGCGACGACTCGAGCGTCGCACTGCCAGCTTCGGCAGGCCTCACGAGAAATCTCCCTTGCTAAAACGGAGACAGTCTCCGTATTGTGGGTCAGGCAGAACCGGAGTGGTTCTCCGCTAATCGTAGCGCCGATCGTCGTCACAGAGGAGTCCGGCACCCATGACCACCACGATCCAGCCCACCCGACAGGCCCGACGCGTCCACCTGTCGCACCTCGCCACGACCCACCGTGCCCCGCTCGTGCCCCGCGGCACCCACGGAGCCGAGGGCACGCACGGCACGCAGGGTGCCAGCGACGGCGAGCGCCGACGCCGCACCCGCGCCACCTCCTTCACACCCATGGCCCGCGACCTCACCGACGAGAGCTCGCACCGCCCGTTCACGCACCACGAATCCTGAGGTCAGAGATGTCGACCAGCACCACCGCATCACCCGTCACCCGACAACCCGAGCGCTCCACGAGGGAGCGGGGCGCCCGACGCGGCGCCATCGGCCTCGGCGTCGTCCTCGTCGCCCAGCTCATGCTCGTGCTCGACGCGACCGTCGTGAACGTCGCGCTCCCGCACATCCAGACCGACCTCGGGTTCACGCCCGCGGGCCTCTCCTGGGTGCTCAACGCCTACACCCTCGCCTTCGGCGGGCTGCTGCTCCTGGGCGGGCGCCTCGGCGACGTCTTCGGGCGACTGCGCATCTTCGAGATCGGCCTGGCGATCTTCACCGTCGCGAGCCTGCTCGGTGGCCTCGCCACGTCCCCCGCCTGGCTCATCGCCGCGCGCACCCTCCAGGGCGTCGGTGCCGCGTTCGCCGCGCCGAGCGTCCTCGCCCTCGTCACGACGAGTGCCCCGAATGAGGCCGCGCGCAACCGCGGGCTGGCGCTCTTCACGGCCGTCTCGTCCGCGGGCGCGTCCATCGGCCTGCTCCTCGGTGGGATCCTCACCGACTACGTGAGCTGGCACTGGACGCTCTTCGTCAACGTCCCGATCGGGGCCGTCGTGCTCGTCCTCGCGCGCCGCTACGTGACCGAGACGCCGAGGATCCGAGGCCGCTTCGACGTGGTCGGCGCGATCACCGCCACCCTCGGCTCCGTCTCCGTCGTGCACGGCTTCATCAGTGCGGCCGACCGCGGCTGGGCGTCGCCCGTGACGATCGGCTCGTTCGTCCTCGGCGTGCTCCTCATCGCGCTCTTCGTGCGCACCGAGGGTCGGGTCAGCTCCCCGCTGCTGCCGCTCGCGCTCGTCCGCAACCGCACCCGCGGGGGAGCCCTCGTGCTCATGGCGCTCGTCGTCGGCGCGCAGTTCTCGACGTTCTTCCTCGTGACGCAGTACCTCCAGCTCGTCCTCGGCTTCAGCCCGGTCGCGACCGGCGCCGCGTTCCTCCCGCTCAGCCTCGCGATCTTCGCGACGTCGCGGGTCAGCGCCCGCCTCGTCGCCAAGGTCGGCCCTCGGCCGATGCTCCTCGTGGGCACGCTGGGCCTCACCGCCAGCTTCGTGTGGCTGAGCACCATGTCGACGACGAGCACGTATGCCGCCCACCTCCTGGGTGCGCTGGTGCTCAACGGCGTGTCGGCCGCGCTCGTCTTCATGCCGGTCACGGTCGTCGTCCTCGGCGGCGTCGACCGCGCCCAGGCCGGCACGGTCTCCGGGCTGCTCCAGACCGCGCAGCAGCTCGGTGGCGCCGTGGGGCTCGCCGCGATCGTCAGCGTCTATGCGTCGCAGGCCGTCCCGGGCCAGTTCGTACCGGGCGTCGAGCCGGCGTTCCTCACGTCGGCGACGTTCACCCTCGTGGCGCTGCTCGTCGCGGCGTTCGTGCTCCGGCCGCGCCCGGCCCAGGCGGTGACCGCATCGTCCGAGCCGACCCGTGAGCCGACTCGAGAGACGGTGGCCGTCGCCGCAGCAGACGCCGGTGGGGTGATCACCCCACCGGACGCCGGTCCATCGCGCATTTCACGTGCAGGCCCACCCTGGTGCCGCACCCGCCGCCGGAGACGGCTGACCCCCGCGACCGGGACAGGCGGCGGGGGTCAGGCACACGGCATACGAACGTCTGTGGGCAGGTGTTGCGGGAGGCTCAGTGCCCCTGCGGCATCGCCCAGCGGGCGGTCGAGGTGCCCTGCTCCTTGGCGCGGTCGAAGGCCTCGCCGATGATCTTCTCGGCGGCCTCGCGGTTGCCCCAGTCCGAGCCCTCGACGTGCTTGCCGGGCTCGAGGTCCTTGTAGCGCTCGAAGAAGTGCTGGATCTCGTCGAGGGTGAACGTGCTGACGTCAGAGATGTCCTGGACGTCGGCGGTGCGCGGGTCGACGGGCACGCAGAGCACCTTGTCGTCACCGCCGGCCTCGTCGGTCATGTGGAAGACACCGATCGGGCGCGCCTCGACGACGACGCCGGGGAAGACCGGCTCGGGCAGCAGCACGAGCGCGTCCAGGGGGTCGCCGTCCTCACCGAGCGAGTCCTCGATGTAGCCGTAGTCGGCGGGGTAGGCCATCGGCGTGAAGAGGTAGCGGTCGAGGCGGATCCGACCGGTCTCGTGGTCGACCTCGTACTTGTTGCGCTGTCCGCGCGGGATCTCGATGGTGACGTCGAACTCCACGTCTTCCCCTTCTTCACGGTCTTCGGGTGCTGTCTCGGGTGCGGCTCGGGTGCCGGAGCACCCGTCGGCGGCTGACAGAATCGTCCGCGACAGTGTGTCAGCAAGGGCGGTCCTTGCGCGAAACAGCGACGGACGACGGACAGGGGGTGACGCGACGTGGCGCACGAGACGCAGCCGGGGCGGCGCGGTCCCCGCCTGACCTACGGCATGGCCGCGGTGTGGTCGGTCGTCGCGATCCTGCTGGGGTATGCCGTCCTCGACGTCGCCGACGCCGCGCCCGGTGCGCTGACGGTGCGGCCGCTGCCGCCGCCCGCGCCCACCGAGACGGTCGCGACGCGGACGCTGCCCTCGGTCCCGCAGCCGACGCTGTCGACCTCGGTCGCGCCGCCGCTGCCCTCACTCGCCGGCGACACCGCCGCGCCGTCCGCCGCCGGCATCGAGCAGGCGCTCGCGTCGGTGCGTGCGCTCCCGGCGCTGCGCGACTCAGCCCTCGTCGTCCGTGACGGGCAGACCGGCGACGTGCTCCTCGACCAGGGCGGCGATGAGCTGCGCATCCCGGCCTCGACGACCAAGCTGCTCTCCGCCGCGGCCATCGGCCAGACCTTCGCACCCGACGAGACGCTGCGCACCGTCGTGCGCGAGGGGGACACGCCCGACGAGATCGTCCTCGTGGCGGGCGGCGACTCCCTGCTCAACCCCGGCACGGGCGACCCCGACGCGGTCGCCGGCCGAGCCGGACTGCGCGACCTGGCCGGGCAGGTGGCCACGGCCCTCAAGGGCAGCGGCACCACCAGCGTCACCCTCTACGTCGACGAGACGTATGCCGCCGGGCCGACGACGGCGCCGACGTGGGCGTCGACCTTCCGCAGCTCGGGCATCACCGGCGCGGTCGCGATGCTCGGGCTGTCGAGCCAGCGCGCCCATGGTGGGGCGCCCGGCCCGGCCGACCCCGTCGCCTCGGTCCGGTCGGCCTTTGCCCGGCAGCTGGCGGGGCGCGGGATCGACGTGAGGCTGGCCGCGCGAGGTCAGGCACCCGGCGTCCCCGGGTCGCCGATGCCGACGCCGGCTGCCGACGCTGGAGCGTCCGCCACACCGTCCGACGGGGCCACACCGTCCGACGGGGCCACACCGTCCGACGGGACCACACCGTCCGACGGGGCCACGCCGCCCGAGGGGGCGACGCCCGACGGCGCGCGGGCCCCGACGACCGCGGCCGCGACGCCGACGGCGCCCGCGAGCGGCCCGGGAGCGGTCCTCGGCAGCGTCGAGTCCGCGCCCGTGCGAGAGCAGCTGGCCCTCGCCCTCACCGACAGCGACAACGCGCTGACCGAGATCCTCTCCCGCCAAGCGGCCTACCGCTCCGGCGCCGGCACCGACTTCGCCGAGGTCGGCGCGTGGGTCGTGTCGCAGGTGGCCGCGCTCGGCCTCGACACGGCCGGAGTGACCCTCTCCGACGCGAGCGGCCTCTCCCGCGAGAACCGGGTCCGCGCCTCGCTCCTGTCCGACGTGCTCGTGCTCGGCTACGACGGCAAGCACGCCGTGCTGCGGCGAGCCCTCGACGGACTCCCGATCGGTGGCCTGACCGGCACCCTGGCGGACCGGTTCACCGGCGCCCAGCACGACGCCGCAGGCCGCGCCCGGGCCAAGACGGGCACCCTGACCGGGGCCAACGCCCTCGCCGGGAGCGTCGTCGACGACGACGGTCGGCTCCTCGTCTTCGTGGGTATGGTCGCCGGAGTGGGAACCAACGACGCGCGAGCGGCGTTGGACCGTTTTGTAGCGGCGATCGCCTCGTGCGGGTGCCGCTGACGGGCCGGTGGGCCGCTCGGGGTCCTGGTGAGCGACGGTGGTCGTGACCTCTCCGTGTTGCCGGCTGGGCTTCCCAGACACCTCGCGCGACGTCGACACCGTCACGGCACCGAAAGGGCTGGCATGACCGACACGACCCTCCCGACTCCCGTGGACGCCGGACGTCCCGATGGCTCGAGGGGTGGTGCACCGGCCGCGTCCGTCGACTACGAGTTCGCGAAGCGGACCGGTCGGGCGATCGTCAACCCGGGCCCCCAGGTCTCGAGCGACGAGGCCGCGGCGATCGTCGCCGACCTGCGTGCAGCCGCCGCGTCCGCCGTTGCTCCGGTTGCCGAGACGAGCGCGCTGACCGCGCCCGCCGACGCGCCGGCGCCCCTCGTCGTCGACCGCGCGGGCTGGATCAGCGCCAACGTCGACTCGTTCAAGTCGATGCTCGACCCGGTCGTCGACAAGCTCAACGCGACGAAGAAGTCGTCGACGAACGCCACCGCCGCGGCGATCGGCGGCAAGGTCACCGGCGCCGAGATGGGCGGGCTGCTCGCCTTCCTGTCGAGCAAGGTGCTCGGACAGTACGACCTCGCACCCGGCGGCACGCCCCGGCTCCTCCTCGTCGCCCCCAACATCGTCGCCACCGAGCGACGCCTCGAGGTCGACCCGACCGACTTCCGCCGCTGGGTCGCCATGCACGAGGAGACGCACCGGGTGCAGTTCACCGCGGTGCCGTGGCTGCGCGACCACATGGTGGCCCGCACCCAGGCGCTCGCCGTCGACCTCGCGCCGACCCCCGAGGACCTCTCCAAGCGGTTCGAGCAGCTGACGAAGAACCTCCCCGAGGTGTTCAGCTCCGGCGAGGGCATCGGCCAGCTCTTCGCGACCCCGGAGCAGAAGGCCCAGATCGCCGAGCTCACCGCCGTCATGTCGCTGCTCGAGGGCCATGCCGACGTCGTCATGGACGCGGTCGGTCCTCAGGTCATCCCGAGCGTCGGCGAGATCCGCCGCAAGTTCGACGAGCGCCGCAGCAGCTCGGTCGGCATCGACCGCCTGCTGCGCAAGCTCCTCGGTCTCGAGGCCAAGATGCGTCAGTACCGCGACGGCGCCGTCTTCGTCCGGGCCGTCACCGACCAGGTGGGCCGCGACGGCTTCAACGCCGTGTGGTCCTCCCCGGAGACGTTGCCCCGGGCCGCCGAGATCCTCGATCCGGGCGCCTGGGTGCGCCGGGTCCACGGGTGAGCGATGCGAGGTCCCGCAGACATGCCCGGTCCTGACCCCGCCGTCGCCGCCACCCGGCTCGCGGTGCGTGAGCACCTTGCCGACGTGCCCGAGGGCGGTGTCGTCCTCGTCGCGTGCTCGGGCGGCCCCGACTCCGTGGCGCTCGCCGCGGCCCTCGCCTTCGAGGCGCCGCGCTCCGGTGTGCGTGCCGGTGCCGTCGTCGTCGACCACGGCCTCCAGGACCGTTCGGCCCAGGTCGCCGAGGACGCCGCAGCCCTGTGCCGCGAGATCGGTCTCGACCCCGTCGAGGTCGTCCGCGCCGACGTGCGCACGAGCGGTGCCGGACTCGAGGCCGACGCCCGGTCGGCCCGCTACGCCGCCATCGAGGGCGCGGCCGACTGCGTCGGCGCGTCCATGGTGCTCATCGGCCACACCCGCGACGACCAGGCCGAACAGGTGCTCCTCGGCCTGTCCCGCGGGTCGGGTGCGCGGTCGCTGAGCGGTATGCCGGTGCGCCGCGACCGCTTCGTCCGTCCCCTCCTCGGCCTGCCGCGCGCCACGACGCTGGCCGCCTGCGCGGCCTACGGCATCGACCCGTGGGACGACCCGCACAACAGCGACGACTCGTTCCGCAGGGTCCGCGCCCGCCGGCTGCTCGCCACCCTCGAGTCCGACCTCGGCCCCGGCTTCGGGGCAGCCCTGGCCCGCAGTGCCGACCTGCTGCGCGAGGACGCCGACTACCTCGAGAGCCTGGCCGTCCGGGCCCGGGCCGACCTGCCCGGCGGTCCTGGCGGTGAGGGCGTCGACCTCGACGCGCTCGCGGCCCTGCCGCGGGCGATCCGCACGCGCGTCTGGCGGATCCTCGCCGCCGAGGCCGGCGCACCGCTCGCCGACGTCAGCGCCGCGCACGTCGAGTCGCTCGACGCGCTGCTCACGTCGTGGCACGGACAGGGCCCGCTCCACGTGCCCGGCGGCATCGCCGTCGCGCGCACCGGTGGAGCCATCGTCTTCAGCCCGCTGCGACAGACCGCCAACGCCTGAGCCCGGTGCGCGAGAGCCGCTGGGCCGCCCCGTCACCACCCGACGGTGTGGGGGGCCGTGGCGCGCGCGACCGCGGCGTCGTCGTGACGGAGCCGACGGCATACGCCCGCCCGCAGGAGTGGCTCGAGCGGCCGCTCGGCCGAGCCGCCCGGCCTGCTTCCCCGGCGGCGACGGCACCCAGCCGCGTGCGGTTGAATGGACCCGCCCCGCACGACCCTGCACCACCCCCGCAACGCACTGAGGAGCCTTCGTGGACCACGAGCACATGGGAGATGACCTGGCCAAGGTCCTGCTCACCGAGGAGCAGATCCAGACCCGCCTCTCCGAGCTCGCCGCCGACATCTGGCGGGACTACGAGGGCAAGGAGTTCCTCCTCGTCGGCGTCCTCAAGGGCGCCGTCGTCGTCATGGCCGACCTCATGCGCGCCCTGCCAGGCACCGCACCGATGGACTGGATGGCGGTCTCGTCCTACGGCTCCGGCACGAAGTCCTCGGGCGTCGTGCGCATCCTCAAGGACCTCGACACCGACATCAGCGGCCGCCACGTGCTCATCGTCGAGGACATCATCGACTCCGGCCTGACGCTCTCGTGGATCAAGTCCAACCTCGAGTCGCGCAAGCCCGCCTCGGTCGAGATCTGCACGCTGCTGCGCAAGCCCGACGTCGTCAAGGTCGACATCCCGGTCAAGTACGTCGGCTTCGACATCCCCAACGAGTTCGTCGTCGGCTACGGCCTCGACTACGCCGAGAAGTACCGCAACCTGCGTTGTGTCGGCACCCTCGCCCCGCACGTCTACGCCTGACCGCGGCGGCCTCCGGTGACCTTCTCGATCGTCGCCCGCCAGGGTGACGCCCACGGCATCGCCGTCGCGAGCAAGTTCCTCGCGGTCGGGGCGGTCGTCCCGGCCGCCCGTCTCGGCGTGGGCGCGGTCGCGACGCAGTCCTTCGCCCGGGTCGCCTACCTCGACGAGCTCCTCGGCCGCCTCGCTGCCGGCGAGCCCGCGGACGAGGCGCTCGGGGCCGCGACCGCGCTCGACGAGGGTCGCGAGACCCGCCAGGTGGGCGTCGTCGGGCTCGCCTCGGCCGCGACCTTCACGGGCTCGGAGTGCAACGACTGGGCCGGCGGCGTCGCCCGCGACGACGGCCACACGGCATACGCCATCCAGGGCAACATCCTCACCGGGCCCGAGGTCGTCGAGGAGATGGAGCGCGCCTGGCACGAGACGGCAGGGCAGCCGCTCGCCCGGCGTCTGCTCGCCGCCCTCGCGGCCGGCGACGCCGCCGGTGGCGACTCCCGCGGACGCCAGAGCGCAGCCATGTATGCCGTCGAGCCGGGTTCCGGCTACGACGCGTGCGGGGTGCTCGCCGACCTGCGCGTCGACGACCACGCCGACCCCGTGACCGAGCTCGGGCGCCTGCTCTCCGACTGGGAGATGTACTTCGGCAGGCCCGAGGACGTCGCGCCGCTCGAGGGCGAGCTCGCCGACGAGGTGCGCGGCAGGCTGGCGCAGGCCGGGTTCACCGACGCCGACGTCGCGACGGCTCTCGCCGACTGGGCGGGCAACGCGAACTACGAGGCGCGCCTGAGCCCCGACGGCATCGACCGCCGGGTCCTCGAGGCCCTCCGCGCCGCCATCCCCTGACCCCACCCAGCTCGACCGAACGCCGCGTTCGATCTCGAACTCACGGTCAGGACGCTGAGTTCGGCACCGAACGCGGCGTTCGGTCGAGGGAGGCGCGGCGGGTCAGAGCTTGCCGGCGAGGCGGAGGAGGTACTCCCGACGGTGGAGCGGGTCGAGGTCGGTGCGTGACCGGGTCGGCGCCGGTCCGACGACGGGCCGGTAGCCGTCGAACGCCGTCACGAGGTCGCCGAGCCCGCTCGTGAGGCCGGGCACCCGCTGCTGCAGCTCGTGCAACCGCCCGGCCGGCACCTCGCCCTGCAGCCGCGTCACCGGGCCGAGCACGGCCGTGTCGCGTGGGGTCGCCCGCACGTGGCCGAGCATCGAGAGCGCCGCACCGAGCACGTCGCTCGGCACCTCGAGGTCGAATCGGTGCACCGGTTCCTCGACCGCCGTGCCCGCGAGACGCAGCGCCTCCATGAGCACGAGCGGCGTCAGGGCACGGAAGTCGCCGGCCGTGCTCGACATCGACGCGTCGAACTTCTGGTGCATGTGGCTCTGCCGCGGCCAGTAGCCCGAGTGCGTCATCGTGACGACGCAGTCGTTGACCGGCCACCCGTGCAGCCCCTGTCCGAGCGTCGCCCGGACGGTGTCCTCGACGGCGGTGAAGAACGACGCCGGCATCGAGCCGAGCTCGACCTCGAGGGCGAAGCAGACGCCGCTGCCCGGAGGGCCGGGGTCGACGCGCAGACCGACCGTCGCGAGGAACGGGTTCGGCGCCACGTCGATGACCTCGAACGCGGCCGCCGAACCGGTGACCCGCTCGCGACAGATGACCGTCGTCGTGCTGAACCTCGCCGTCACGGCGTACTCCGCCTCGAGCGTCGCGCCGATGACCTCCTTCTGCACCTCCCCGTAGAGCGACACGTGGGTCTCGCCGCGCACCTCGTCGTGCCGCAGGTCGATGAGCGGGTCCTGCTCCGCCAGCCGGGTCAGCGCCGTGTGCAGGGTCGCGCGCTCGGCGGCGTCGCACGCCTCGACGACCGTCTCCAGGGTGGGCGGCGAGAACTCGTGGACGAGGGGCCGCGCGAGGGCGGCGTCGCCGACGAGGTCGCCGATCCGGGCCCGCTCGAGCCCGACGACCCGCGCGATGCGCCCCGCGGGCACCCGCGCGACGCGCTGCACCCCGCCGCGCGCGTGCACCGAGAGACCGGTGACCCGCTCTTCGCGGCACCGCGCGTCGTCGTCGCCGGAGACCGAGGGCGTATGCCGTGTGCCCGGGTCCGATGCAATGGTCCCGACGGTGCGACCGTCGTGGACGAGCACCCGGTCGCGCACCGCCAGGCAGCCCGACGTGACGCTGACGAGGGCCACCTTCTCACCGGCGCCGCCGCGCTGGACCGCGAAGACGGTGGCCGCGAGCGGCGCCTCGGGGTCGGGTGTCCGCGCCGGCAGCAGGTGCGGCAGGGCCACGGCGAGTTCCTCGACGCCGGCCCCCGTCATCGCCGAGCCGAGGAGCACGGGGCACACGAGACCTCGGCCCGTCTGCTCACCGAGGGCTGCTCGCAGCCGAGAGCCGTCGACCCGGTGCGGGGCATCGAGCCAGTCCGCGAGCAGGCGGTCGTCCTCCCGGCTCAACGCCTCGACGACGCGCTCGCGGGCAGCTGCGGTGGCCCGGTCCGCGCCCTCGCGCTCGGCCGGGCCCGGCGCCGCCAGGCCCAAGGCCATGAGGCCGTCCGGGACGACGGCGGCGCCGCGCGTGCCCTCGTCGACGACCCGGACGAGTGGCACCGGCGTGACGCCGAGCCGGTCGACGACCTCCTGCAGGACCGCGTCGGTGCGGGCGCCGGAGCGGTCGACCTTGTTGACGAAGAGCACCGTCGGGATGCGCAGCCGCTGCAGGGCCCGCATGAGCACGCGGGTCTGGGCCTGCACGCCCTCCACGGCGGAGACGACGAGCACGGCTCCGTCGAGCACCGCCAGCGAGCGCTCGACCTCCGCGATGAAGTCCGAGTGGCCCGGGGTGTCGACGAGGTTGACCGTGACCGGGTCGTCGGGGCCGCCGAGCTCGAAGGAGACGACGGCGGCCTTGATCGTGATCCCGCGGGCGCGCTCGAGCGCGAGCGTGTCGGTCTGCGTGCTGCCGTCGTCGACGCTGCCGAGCTCGGTGATGACTCCGGCGTGCAGGAGCAGACGTTCGGTCAGGCTCGTCTTGCCCGCGTCAACGTGGGCGAGGATCCCGAGGCCGAGGGTGCGTCCGGGACGCACGGGTGGGGTGGGTGGGGTGTCCAAGGTGCTCCATGTCCTGTGCGTAGGTGTGGGTGACCTGCTCGGGTGACATGAAGCTGCGGCGCATCCCGGTGCCTCTCTCCTCGGCCGTGCCTGACGTCGACGGGACCGTCGACCGCTCCAGTGCAGCAAGGCGCAGGAGCGTGCGGCAACCGGTTTTGGGCCGGGAGCACGGCACACGGCATACGCGAGCGGCGCCCGCCCGCGGACGGGAGCGTCCAACCCTGCGTGGGCTGGTTCGTCACCGGCCCGCCGCATGCGGAACACTGGTAGTCCGCCGGACGTTGTGCCGGTGGACAAACTCACCGGACGAGCAGGAGGACCGGGGCCCCACAGGCCCCGCACGTACATGGACGCTAAGCGGATTCTGCGCACACCACTGTTGTGGATCTTGGTCCTCATCAGCGCGCTCGTCTTCGGCATGATGTTCTCCGAGTCCGGCCCGCCCCGGATCGACACCTCGGCTGCCATGAAGCAGATCACCGACGGCAACGTCGAGTCGGCCAAGCTGCTCAACAACGAGCGCATGGAGCTGACCCTCAAGACCCCCTACACCTCGCCCGACGGCACGGTGAAGGACGCGAAGTCGGTCTACGCCTACTACGTCGACGCCCGCGGCACCGACGTCGTCGAGGCCCTCAACGCCAAGCCGCCGGCACAGGGCGTCGACGACCAGATCGACGAGCCCAGCTGGTTCGGCTCGCTGCTCTTCTCGATCCTGCCGATCATCATCATCCTCGGCCTCTTCTGGTTCCTCATGGGCCAGATGCAGGGCGGCGGCAACCGCGTCATGCAGTTCGGCAAGTCGCGCGCCAAGCTCGCCACCAAGGACACCCCGAAGGTCACCTTCGCCGACGTCGCCGGCTGCGACGAGGCCATCGAGGAGCTCCAGGAGATCAAGGAGTTCCTCCAGGAGCCGGCGAAGTTCCTCGCCGTCGGCGCCAAGATCCCCAAGGGCGTGCTGCTCTACGGCCAGCCCGGTACCGGCAAGACCCTCCTGGCCCGCGCCGTCGCGGGTGAGGCCGGCGTGCCGTTCTACTCGATCTCCGGCTCCGACTTCGTCGAGATGTTCGTCGGTGTCGGCGCGAGCCGCGTCCGCGACCTCTTCGAGCAGGCCAAGGCCAACGCGCCGGCCATCGTCTTCGTCGACGAGATCGACGCCGTCGGACGCCACCGCGGCGCCGGCATGGGCGGCGGCCACGACGAGCGCGAGCAGACGCTCAACCAGCTGCTCGTCGAGATGGACGGCTTCGACGTCAAGACCAACGTCATCCTCATCGCGGCGACCAACCGCCCCGACATCCTCGACCCGGCTCTGCTGCGTCCGGGCCGCTTCGACCGCCAGATCGCCGTCGACGCGCCCGACATGATCGGCCGGCACCGCATCCTCGAGGTGCACGCCCAGGGCAAGCCCGTCACGGCCGACGTCGACCTGCTCGCCGTCGCCCGCCGCACGCCCGGCTTCACCGGCGCCGACCTCGCCAACGTCCTCAACGAGGCCGCCCTGCTCACCGCCCGCGGTGACAAGAAGGTCATCGACAACGAGGCCCTCGACGAGGCCATCGACCGCGTCATCGCCGGCCCGCAGAAGCGCACCCGCATCATGTCGGCCAAGGAGCGCAAGATCACGGCGTACCACGAGGGTGGCCACGCCCTCGTCGCCGCGTCGCTCAACCACACCGACCCGGTGACGAAGGTGACGATCCTCCCGCGTGGACGGGCCCTCGGCTACACGATGGTCATGCCGATCGACGACAAGTACTCCACGACGCGCAACGAGATCCTCGACCAGCTCGCGTACGCCCTCGGTGGCCGCGTCGCCGAGGAGATCGTCTTCCGCGAGCCGACCACCGGTGCCAGCAACGACATCGAGAAGGCCACCGGCATGGCCCGCAAGATGGTCACCGAGTTCGGCATGTCCGAGCGGGTCGGCGCCATCAAGCTCGGCCAGAGCACCGGCGAGGTCTTCCTCGGCCGCGACATGGGGCACCAGCGCGACTACTCCGAGGAGGTCGCCCGCATCGTCGACGAGGAGGTCCGCTCGCTCATCGACGCGGCCCACGACGAGGCGTATGCGGCGATCAACGCCAACCGCGACCTGCTCGACCACCTCGTCCTCGAGCTGCTCGAGAAGGAGACGCTCAACGTCCACGAGCTCGCCGAGCTCTTCAAGCCGGTCGTCAAGCAGCCGTCCCGTCCTACGTGGCTCTCGTCCCAGACCCGCCAGCTCGGCGACCGTCCGCCCGTCCTGACGCCGGCCGAGATCGCCGCGCAGAACGGCTCGGGCCAGAACGGCCACCTGCCCCCGCCGGTGCCCGCCGACCGCGTCATCGAGGACAAGATCGACGAGGCGGCCGCCGTCGGCGCGCACCCCCTCGCCGAGGAGCACCCCGCCGAGCAGGTCATCGAGGTGCCGGACGACCGCCCTGTCAACCCCACCGAGAAGAGCTGACGCGTGTCGATCGACCAGCCGCGCGCCGAGGCGGCCGTCCGGGAGCTGCTCCTCGCCATCGGTGAGGACCCCGACCGCGAGGGCCTGCTCGACACCCCGGGCCGGGTGGCCCGGTCGTTCGCCGAGATCTACGCCGGCCTCGACATGACGGCGGCCGACGTGCTCCGCACGACGTTCGAGATCGACCACCAGGAGCTCGTCATCGTGCGGGACATCGAGCTCTACAGCACGTGCGAGCACCACCTCGTGCCCTTCCACGGGGTGGCGCACGTCGGCTACATCCCGAGCAAGGACGGGCGGGTCACCGGACTGTCCAAGCTCGCTCGTCTCGTCGACGTCTTCGCCCGGCGCCCGCAGGTGCAGGAGCGGCTCACGACGCAGATCGCCGACGCGCTCGTCGAGCACCTCGACGTGCAGGGCGTCATCGTCGTCGTCCAGGCGGAGCACCTCTGCATGTCGATGCGCGGCATCCGCAAACCCGGCGCGAGCACCATCACCTCGGCGGTGCGCGGCCAGCTGCGCGACCCGGCCACTCGAGCAGAGGCCATGGCGCTCATGCTCGAGGGCAACAAGTGACCGACGGCCCGACACCCGAACCACCGACCGCGACACAATGGCGGCCATGACCGCGCGCCGTCCCGACCTCGACGCGACCTCCCTGCTCGGCGTGCGCGACCGCACGATCGTCATGGGGGTCGTCAACGTCACGCCCGACTCCTTCTCCGACGGTGGGGAGTGGTTCGAGCAGGACGCCGCCATCGCGCACGGACGTGACGTGCTCGCGGCCGGCGCCGACATCGTCGACGTGGGTGGCGAGTCCACCCGCCCCGGCGCCGAACGCCCGTCGGTCGAGGAGGAGCTGCGCCGGGTCGTGCCCGTCGTGACCGCCCTCGCCGCCGACGGCGCCGTGGTCTCCGTCGACACGATGCGCGCCTCGGTCGCGCGTGCTGCGGTCGACGCCGGTGCCTCCATCGTCAACGACGTCTCGGGTGGCCTCGCCGACCCCGACATGGTCCCGTGGGTGGCCGCCAACCGCCTGCCGTACATCGCGATGCACTGGCGCGGGCACAGCACCGGGATGCAGTCGCGCGCCGTCTATGACGACGTCGTCGAGGACGTCCTGCGCGAGCTGGGGGAGCGGCGCGACGCCCTCCTCGAAGGGGGCATCGACGAGGAGCACCTCGTCCTCGACCCGGGTCTCGGCTTCGCCAAGAACTCCGACCACAACTGGACCCTCATGGCCGCGCTCCCCGCGCTGCACGACCTCGGCCAGCCCATCCTGCTCGGCGCCTCGCGCAAGACCTTCCTCGGACGGCTGGGACGCGACGAGGGTGAGGCCCCTCGGCCTGCGGCCGCGCGCGACATCGAGACGACGGCCACGTCGGTCATGGCCGCCATGGCGGGGCTCTGGTGCGTCCGCGTCCACGACGTCGCCTCCACGGTGCGCGCGCTGACCGTCGTCCAGGCCGCACTCGAGCACGCCCCCGACGACCTGGCCGACGACCCCGAATCAGACGACTCTGCAGACCCGGAAGGCCTTCACCGATGACCGACCGCATCGTGCTGCAGGGCGTCTCCGCCCGCGGCACCCACGGCGTGCTGGACGCCGAGAAGCGCGACGGGCAGACGTTCCTCGTCGACGTCACGATGACGCTCGACCTCGAGCCCGCCGGTCGCACCGACGCCCTCGCCGCCACCGTCAACTACGCCGCGGTCGCGAGCGACGTCGTCGCCCGCATCACGGGTCCCTCGTTCGACCTCATCGAGCGCCTCGCCGAGGTCATCGCCGACGACGTCCTGCGCTACGACCTCGTCGACGCTGTCGAGGTCGTCGTGCACAAGCCCGAAGCGCCGGTCGGTCACCCGTTCACGGACGTCCAGGTGCAGGTCTCACGCAGCAACGCCGCCCATGTCGTCATCGCGCTCGGCACCAACCTCGGCGACCGCGGCCAGACGCTGACCGACGCCATCGCAGCCCTCACCGCCCTACCGGGGCTCACCCTCACCCGCGTGTCCGACATCGTGGCCACCGACCCCGTCGGTGGCCCCGAGCAGCCCGAGTACCTCAATGCCGTCGTCGTGGGCCGCTCGCTGCTGCATCCCACCGACCTGCTCGCCGAGCTGCACCGCATCGAGGCCGATCATGGTCGCACGCGTGAGGTGCGTTGGGGCGCCAGGACGCTCGACCTCGACCTCGTCCAGTACGGCCACCCCGGCGGCCACCGCGAGGTCACGAGCGACGACAAGCGCCTCACGCTTCCTCACCCCCGGGCCCACGAGCGGGCGTTCGTGCTCGTGCCGTGGCTCGACGCCGACCCGCGAGCCACGCTGCGCGTCGGTGAGGGTGTCCACGGCATACGCCCGGTGGTCGACCTGCTGGCCGACCTCGACCGATCGGGCGTGCGTCCCGGCCCCCGATGGGAGCAGCAGTGAGACCACACTCCGGCATCCGCGTCACGACTCTCGTGCTCGCGGGACTGGCCATGACCGTGGTCGCGTGGCTCGCGCTGCGCTGGATGATGTCCGGCGGCAGCGCCGTGCCCGAACCCGGCTGGGTCGGCGCCGCTGCGATGCTCTTCCTGACCGGCGGGCTGGTCCTCGCCGGCTGGCAGGTGCGCAAGGTCCGCGACGGCGCGCCCAACCCCGCCGTCACGCCGCTCCGCGCGGCCCGCACGCTCGTGCTCGGACAGGCCGGCGCGCTCACGGGCTCGGTGCTCGTCGGCTGGTACCTCGCCAACGCCCTCGTCCTGCTGCCCGACGCCGACGTCGACTCCCAGCGCGGCCGCATCCTGCCGTTCGTGCTGCACGCCGTCGTCGCGCTGCTGCTCGCCGTCGCCGGCATGGTCGTGCAGAACTGGTGCCGCCTCCGCCCGCGAGACGACGAGGACGAGGACGAGCGCGAGGCGGACACCAGCCGCTGACGCGTGACGCGTGGCCGGATCGTGACGGGTTTGGATGCAACGATCGGCGTTCCCGTGCTGTCATCACAGGTATGACGTCACGGGGCTCTCGTCGCGCGGTATCGAGGATGGGCACGTTGGCCCTGGGGCTCGTGCTGCTGACGGGATGCGGCTCGGCCGATGCCCCGGGTCGTGCGGACGGTGGCGTCGGCACCAGCGTGCCGGCACACGATGCCACGGCCTCGGCACCGGTGCCGCCCCTGCCGAGCCCGGACCCCGGCATGCTGCCTGTCCGTGCTCCGTCGGCCGAGTTCGCCGACCGCGCCAAGGTGGTCGCCGATGCCGTGCGCCGCGCCGGCCCGCCGCCGGTCCCCACCCGACCCGTGCTCCTGTCGAGCTGGGCGCTCCTCGAGGGCTTCGACACGGGCGAGCAGAAGGTCGCGTGGACCTACGGGCACGTCACGCTCGCGCCGGCCGTCGACCAGGCTGTCGCAGGCTCCGGGACCCTCCGGCTGCCCGACGGATCGTCTCGACCGGTCGACCTCGTCGGAGTGCGCCCGGCCCTGGACCGTGCTCTCGAGGGTGCTCTGAGCAAGCCCAGGGACTGTGACGGCATCCCCGCTGCGCAGTGCCGGCTCGTCGTGTCCGAGGCGGTACTGGTCGAGGCCGCGGTGCGCACGAGCGGGGGAGACGCGACCGTGCCGGTCTGGCGCCTCACCGTCGACGGCCTCGCTCACCCCATCTCGGTGATCGCCGTCGCCGACGGGGTGTTCGCGCAGCCTCAACACCTGGGGCCGCTGCCCGGTCTGCCCGACGTGCCGGTCGGGTTGCACGGAGCGGACTCGCTCAGGCGCGTCGAGGACTCGACCGTCGACGTCGGCATCGCCGGGGGAGGCTGCGACGAGGGTCTCGTCGCGCACGTCGTCGAGCTCGACGACATGGTGGTCGTCGGCGGCACGACGCCGCCGCTGCCGAAGGACACGGCCTGCACCGCCGACTACGCGTCGCGCCCCGCACGGCTGCACCTGGCGCAGCCGCTCGGCACGCGGCCGGTCATCGACATCGCCTCGGGCAGGCCGCGGGTGCTCGGGGTGCCGGCTTTCTGAGCGGCCGGGCCCTACGTGGTGCCGGCGACGGTGATCGTCGAGGTGGGTGCCGGCGTCGTGGTCGACACCGACGGCGGCCGGGGCGGCCCGTCCGGTGTCGTCGTCCGGACGGGCCACGGCGGCGGGATCGTGTCCACGGTGTCCTCGTCGGAGCAGGCCGCCGCGAGCGTCACCGTCGCGGTGATGACGGTGACGGCGGCGGCGCGGAGGAGCGTCGCGCGCGAGACCCGGGCGGACGGCATACGACCCCTCACTTGTCGACGTCCCCGACGACGAAGAACATCGAACCGAGGATCGCGACCATGTCGGCGATGAGCTGGCCGGGCAGCATCTCGCTCAGCACGCTGACGTTGTTGAACGACGCCGAGCGCAGCTTGAGGCGCCACGGGGTCTTCTCGCCGCGCGAGACGAGGTAGTAGCCGTTGAAGCCGAGGGGGTTCTCGGTCGCGCAGTAGATCTCGCCCTCGGGCACCTTGAGCACCTTGGGGAGCTTGACGTTGATCGGGCCCTGCGGCAGCTGGACGAGCCGGTCGAGACAGGCCTGCGCGAGGTCGAGCGACACGTGCACCTGCTCGAGCAGGACCTCGAGGCGCGAGAGGCAGTCGCCGGCGGTGCGGGTCACGACGCGGCCGGGGCCCTTGTCGCCGAAGAGCTCCCCGTAGGCAAGGTAGGGCGCGTCGCGGCGCAGGTCGACGTCGAGCCCGCTGGCGCGTGCGATGGGGCCCGAGACGCCGTAGGCCTGGACGGTGGCCAGCGGCAGCACCCCGACGCCCCGGGTGCGGGCCTCGAGGATCTCGTTGCCGACGATGAGCCGCTCGAGGTCGGGAAGGCGCTTGCGGACGTTGGCGATCGCCTTGTCGACGCGGCCCATCCAGCCGGCAGGGAGGTCCTCCTTGAGCCCGCCGACGCGGTTGAACATGTAGTGCATGCGCCCGCCGGAGACCTCCTCCATGACGGCCTGGAGCTCCTCGCGCTCGCGGAACGCGTGGAAGACCGGCGTGATGGCGCCGAGCTCGAGGGGGTAGGAGCCGAGGAACATCAGGTGGTTGAGCACGCGGTTGAGCTCGGCGAGGGCGGTGCGCGCCCAGACGGCCCGCTCCGGCACCTCCATGCCGAGCATCTGCTCGACGCCGAGCACGACGCCGAGCTCGTTGGAGAAGGCGCTGAGCCAGTCGTGCCGGTTGGCGAGCACGATGATCTGGCGGTAGTCGCGGACCTCGAAGAGCTTCTCGGCGCCCCGGTGCATGTAGCCGACGATCGGCTCGGCGCTGATGATCCGCTCGCCGTCGACGACGATGCGCAGGCGGAGGACGCCGTGCGTCGCGGGGTGCTGAGGCCCGATGTTGAGCACCATGTCGGCGGTCGCGAGCCCGCCCGCGCCGATGCCGACGGTCAGGGCCTGACGCCGGCTCGGCGACGAGGCGGTGGTCTCCGTCATGGGCTCGAGCCTACGGCCCATGCGGAGGGCGTATGCCGTGTGGCCCCTCCCGGGGGCACGCCCGGTCGGGCAGAGTGTGGGGGTGACCGACCTGTTCGACCTGCGCGACCCCGCCTTCGTGACCGAGCCCTACGGGCCCCTCGCCGCCGCCCGTGAGCAGGCGCCCGTCCTGTGGCACGAGGGTCTGGGCCTCTGGGTGACGACGACCCACGCGGCTGCCAACGACGTCCTGCGTGACCGGCGGCTCGGGCGGATCCTGCGGCCGCGCTCCGAGGGTGACGACGCGTGGACGACGTTCGACTGGTTGCACGCCGACTCGATCCTCGACTCGGAGCCGCCGAAGCACACGCGGCTGCGCCGCCTCGTGGCCGGCGCGTTCGCCCGGGGGCACGTCGCGCGGCTGCGTCTGCGGGTCGAGGAGATCGCGGCAGGGCTGCTCGACGACGTCGAGCGGGTCCTCGACCGGGACGGCCGGGTCGACGTGATCTCCACCTACGCCGAGCCGCTGCCCGTCCTCGTCATCTGTGAGCTGCTCGGTGCGCCGACCGCGGACTGGAAGGTGCTCCGGGACTGGTCCCAAGCCATCGTCCGGATGTACGAGATCCACCCTGACCCCGAGTCCCAGCGGGACGCCCAGCGCGCCTGCGACGAGTTCGCCTCGTACGTCGACGCGCTCGCGGCGGAGCGGGCGGCCGCGCCCGGCGAGGACCTGCTGACCTCGCTCGTCCAGGAGCGGGACGGCGGCGACCGCCTCTCGCCGCGCGAGCTCGTCGCGACGGTCGTGCTGCTGCTCAACGCCGGGCACGAGGCGAGCGTCAACGGCTTCGGCAACGGTCTGGCGTCGCTGCTCGCCGACGCGGGGGAGCGTGACGAGGTGCTCAACGCCCTCGACGACCAGGCCTCCGTCGAGCGACTCGTCGAGGAGATGCTCCGGCACGACTCACCGCTGCACCTCTTCGAGCGCACCGCCACGGCCGACGTCGAGCTCCACGGGGTCACGGTCCGGGCCGGCCAGAAGGTGGCGGCGCTGCTCGGGGCCGCCAACCGCGACCCCGCCGTCTTCGCCGACCCCGACCACTTCGACGCATCGCGCGAGCCCAACCCGCACCTGGCCTTCGGCGCCGGCATCCACTTCTGCCTCGGGGCGCCGCTGGCACGGATGGAGCTGCAGATCTCGACCCGAGCCCTCCTCGAACGGCTCGGGCCGATCGAGGTCGTCGACGCGGTGCGGCGACCGACGTTCGTGCTGCGCGGCTACGAGCGGCTCGTCGTCGCGCCGAGCGCAGGACCTGACCGGAGCACCGACCGAGGGAGAGAACGACATGGCTGAGCTGACGCCGTACATCTGCGTGGCCGACTCGCGGGCCGCGATCGAGTGGTACCGCGCACACCTCGGCGCGGAGGTCGTCGTCGACCCGATCGTCATGGACGACGGGCACGTCGGGCACTGCGAGCTGGCTGTCGACGGCGCCCGGTGGATGATGTCCGACGCGTTCGAGTCCGCGGGAGTCGCCCCGCCGGACCCGGGCCGTGGCAACGCCGTCACGCTGCACCTCACGGTGAGCGACATCGACGCCCTCTGCCGCCGGGTGCACGACGCGGGAGCCACCGTCGACCGCGCACCCGAGGACAACCCGCCGATCGGCCGGCTCGCCGTCTTCCACGACCCGTTCGGGCACCGCTGGTTCCTCAACCAGCCCCTGCCCGAGCACGAGCCGGTGCCGGAGTCGCTGCCGGAGTCGCTGCCGGAACCCGACTGACGGCTCACCGGCCGCGTCAGGCCGCGTCAGGCCGCGTCAGGCGCGGTCGGCCTCGCGGCCACGCAGCACGAGGAAGCCACCGACCCCGAGCAGCACGACGGTGCCCACGATGGTGAGCAGGATCGGCACGAGGGGCGAGCCCTGGGCGTCGTCGGTGCCGGCGGCGGGCTTGACGTGCACGGTCGCACCGGCCGTGGCGGTCGACCCGTCGAGCCCGATCGCCGCGTGGAAGGAGAACGTGCCGGTGACGGGGTGGCCGTCGTCGGAGGTGACGCGGTAGGACACCGTGTAGTCGCCGCCGGGCGCGTTCGGCGCGAGCGCCTGCGTCACGTCGCGGCCCTCGATCGTCGGGCTGCCGGACGACACGGGTCCCGCCGGCCCGCTGACGACGACCTGGGTGCCGATCTCGAGCGGGGCCTCGGAGAAGGTGAGCACCACGGTGCCCGGCAGCTGCGTGACGCTCGTGCCGTCGGCGGGGTTCGTGCGCTCGAGGACGTCGTGCGCGAAGGCGGTGGTCGGCACGGCGACGAGGAGTCCGAGGGCGAGCAGCGCGGAGGCGAGACGACGCATGCCGTTCAGGTTACGTCGTGCCCGCGGACGCGCTTCACCGCCCACCGGAAGCCGCCGAAGCCGTCCCGGCCGAGCAGCCGTGCCTCGATGCTCGCCCGCTCGAGCGCGGCGAGGTAGGCGAGCGGGTCGGTCGTCGCGACCGTGTGCGGCGGCGTGGTGCCCGTGAGCCCGAGCGCCTGCAGCGCCTCGCGCTGGGTCAGCACCTCGTCGGCGTCGAGGGTGTCCATCGCGACATGGGCCGTCACGTCGCACGAGCCGTCGGGCACGGGCGTCGTCAGCCGACCGCTGGCGTATGCCGTGAGCGTCCCCCCGGACGGGCGTTCCGTCGCCGTGTGGCCGTAGTCGACGGCGATGAGCGTCCCGTCCTCGACCCGGGAGACGAGGTCGGCCCACGCCTCGTCGCGGGCGAGGCCGATCTCGAGGCGGTCGCCCGGCGTGCTCGTGGGCCAGTGGGCCTCGGCCCAGCGCCGGTCGGCGTCGCGGAGCCGGGGGCCGAGCGACTCCAGGCCGGTCGTCGGGTCGACGAGCACCTCGCGCAGGACGCCGTCGGTGTCGACCTCGGCGACGGTGCACGGCACGACGTCGAGCCACTCGTGGGCGATGACGAGGGCGTCGCGCAGGCCGGTCAGCTCGGGCGGCAGGACCGAGCCCCCGGGGGAGCGGATCCAGTCCACCCGGTCGTCGAGCCCGTCCGGCCGGTCGACGACGTCGACCGCCACCACCCTCGTGGTGTCGGGGGTGCGCCGAGCGTGGGGCTCGGTCGGGTCCATGGCCTCGACGAGGTGCGTGGCCAGCTCGCCGCGTCCGGCGCCGAGGTCCACGACCACTCGGACGGGGTGCTCGGGGAGTCTGAGCAGGGCCCGGGCCAGGGCCGCGCCCGTCGGACCGTGCGCGGCCGTCGTGAAGTGCGCCGCGGGCCCACCGCGCGTGACGTAGAAACCCTGCCCGGCGGCATACAACGCCGCCTGCCACGCCTCGCGCCAGGGAAGGGGATCCACGACCGCCGACTGTAGGCGATAGCGTGCCGTGGGTGAGCACCCCGCACGAGCGTCCCGCGCGCTTCGACGTCGGCGTCGTGGGCGCCGGTCGCGTCGGCGCCGTCCTCGGAGCCGCCCTCGCACGAGCCGGTCACGTCGTCAGCGGCGTCTCGGCCGTGAGCGAGGAGAGCCGCGAGCGGGCGGCCACGCTGCTGCCGGGTGTACCGGTCAAGCCGATCCCCGAGGTCGTGTCGGGTGCCCACCTCGTGGTCCTCGCCGTGCCGGACGACGCCCTCGCCGACCTCGTCGCGGGTCTCAGCACCACGGGCACCTTCACGCCCGGACAGCTCGTCATGCACACGTCGGGAGCGCACGGCATCTCGGTCTTCGAGGCGGCGGCCGGCAGCGACATCGTGCCCCTCGCGATCCACCCGGCGATGACGTTCACCGGCACCGAGCTCGACCTCGACCGGCTCCACGACTGCTGCTTCGGGGTGACGACCCTCGACCTCGCGCGGCCCCTCGGCGAGGCGCTCGTCATCGAGATGGGCGGCGACCCGGTGTGGATCGCCGAGGAGGACCGCGTCACCTACCACGCGGCCCTCGCGCACGGCTCGAACCACCTCGTGACGCTCGTGGCCCAGTCGATGCAGCTGCTCGGCGAGGCCGGCGTCGACGACCCGGCGCGCGTGCTCGAACCGCTCCTGACCGCCGCGCTCTCCAACACCCTCCGCCGGGGTGACGCAGCCCTCACCGGTCCGGTCGCGCGCGGCGATGCCGGTACCGTGGCCGGGCACGTCGCGATGCTGCGCAAGGTCGCCCCGGACATTCGCCCGACCTACCTCGCCCTGGCCCGCGCGACGGCGCAGCGAGCGCTGCTCAGCGGACGCCTCCGCGCCTCCGACGCCGGCCCGCTGCTCGAGCTGCTCGCGCACGAGGAGGACCAACCGTGACTGACACCACCGCCACCGGCACGACACCCGGCACGACCACCGGCGAGACCACCGGCGCCGGCGGTTTCACCGCCGCCGACGCCGCCGTCATCACCGACACGCGCCCCGTGTCGCCCGTGGTGGCGCGGACGAGGGACGAGCTGAGCGAGGCCCGGTCGGCGCTCGACGACGACGACGTCGCCGTCGTCATGACGATGGGCGCGCTGCACGAGGGGCACGCGACGCTCATCCACCAGGCACGCAAGACCCACCGCCACGTCGTCGTGACGATCTTCCTCAACCCGCTCCAGTTCGGGCCCAAGGAGGACCTCTCGCGCTACCCGCGCACCTTCGACGCCGACCTCGAGATCTGCACGGCCGCGGGCGTCGACGTCGTCTTCGCCCCGACTCCCGACGTCATCTACCCCGACGGCGACCCGGGTGTCCGCGTCTCCGCCGGCCCGCTCGGTGACGTCCTCGAGGGCCAGTCGCGACCGGGCCACTTCGACGGCATGCTCACCGTCGTCGGCAAGCTCATGCACCTGACCCGGTGCAGCGCCGCCTACTTCGGGCAGAAGGACGCCCAACAGCTGCTCCTCATCCGCCGGATGTGCCGTGACCTCGACTTCCCGGTGCGGGTCGTGGCGGTGCCGACCGTCCGCGAGCCCGACGGCCTCGCGATGTCGAGCCGCAACACCTACCTCACCGACTCCGACCGCGAGACGGCCCTGTGCCTGTCGGCCGCGCTGCGGGCAGGAGCCGACGCCGCTCCCGAGGGCCCGTCGGCCGTCCGTCGTGCCGCCCGGGCCGTGCTCGTGCGCGAGCCGCTCGCGCTCGTCGACTACCTCGTGCTCGTCCACCCGGACACGCTCGAGGACGTGCCGGAGTGGTATCGCGGCGAGGCGCTGCTCGCCGTGGCGGGCCGAGTGGGTACGACTCGTCTCATCGACAACCTGCCGGTGCTCGTCGGCCCCGGTGGCGGCGCGCTCGAGACCTTCTCCCAGCCCTGAGTCCCCCTCCACCACAGACGATTCCGAGGAACCCTGCCGTGCAGCGCTTCATGCTCCACTCGAAGATCCACCGGGCCACGGTGACGCAGGCCGACCTGCACTACGTCGGCTCCCTGACGATCGACCGCGACCTGCTCGACGCCGCCGACCTGTGGCCGGGCCAGCAGGTCGACGTCGTCGACGTCGACAACGGCAACCGCCTGACGACCTACGCGATCGAGGGCGAGCGCGGCACCGGCATCGTCTGCATCAACGGCGCGGCGGCCCGGCTCATCTCGCCCGGTGACACGGTCATCATCATCGCGTACGCCGCGATGGACGATGCCGAGGCACGTACCTTCGAGCCGCAGGTCGTCTTCGTCGACGACGACAACCGCGTCGTCGAGGTGGGGCACGATGCAGGTGACGTGCCCGACGGCTTCGGTCTCATGACCTCCGCCGTCACCGGGCGACACCACGAGTACCAGGACTGAGAGGCCAGCCGTATGCCGCAGAGCGGGCTCCCCGACGTGACCGTCCCCCGGCGGCTGCGTGCGCCCGCGCCCGGCTGGACGGCCACCGCCGACGTCATCGTCGTCGGCTCCGGCGTCGCCGGCCTCACGACGGCCCTGCGGCTGAGGCGCCGCGTCGACCGCGTGCTCCTCGTGACCAAGACCGTCCTCGACGAGGGCTCGACGGCCTGGGCGCAGGGCGGCATCGCCGCCGTCATGTCGCCCGAGGACAGTGCCGCCGAGCACATCCACGACACCCTCGTCGCCGGTGTCGGCCTCTGTGACGTCGACGCCGTCGAGGCGCTCGTGCGCGAGGGCACCGACGCCGTCTGGGACCTCATCGCCCTCGGGGCCGAGTTCGACCGTGGCGACACGGGCGGACTGTCCCTGACCCGCGAGGGCGGGCACCATCGCGACCGCATCCTCCATGCCGGTGGCGACGCCACGGGCCGCGAGATCAGCCGCGCCCTCATCGCCGCCCTCGACCGCGTGCGCGACGACCCCGGCATCGAGGTGATCGAGCACGCCCTCGTCGTCGACCTGCTGACCGACGCGGATGCCCGGGTGTGCGGCGTGACGCTCCACGTCATCGGCGAGGGGCAGGTCGACGGGGTCGGCGCGGCCCACGCCCGTGCCGTCGTGCTCGCCACCGGTGGACTCGGCCAGATCTACGCCTCGACGACGAACCCGTCCGTCGCGACCGGAGACGGCATGGCGGCCGCACTGCGGGCCGGCGCCGTGCTCGCCGACCTCGAGTTCGTCCAGTTCCACCCGACGGTCCTGTGGCTCGGCGAGGGCTCGCGCGGCCAGCAGCCGCTCATCTCCGAGGCGGTCCGCGGCGAGGGCGCCTTCCTCGTCGACGAGGCGGGAGAGCGCTTCATGCAGGGCCAGCACCCGCTCGCCGACCTCGCGCCGCGCGACGTCGTGGCCCGCGCCATCATCGCCCGGATGCGCGAGACCGGTACCGACCACGTCTACCTCGACTGCCGCCACCTCGGCGCCGAGTTCCTCGAGCAGCGCTTCCCCTCGATCGTCCAGCGCTGCCGCGAGCTCGGCTTCGACCCTGCGACCCAGCTGCTCCCGGTCGCACCCGCGCAGCACTACGCGAGCGGTGGCGTGCGCACCGACCTGCGCGGCCGCTCCTCGCTCGAGGGCCTCTACGCGTGCGGCGAGACCTCGTGCACCGGCGTCCACGGCGCCAACCGCCTCGCCAGCAACTCGCTCCTCGAGGGGCTCGTCTTCGCGCGCCGCATCGCCGACGACCTCACGGCCCGGCTCGGGGCCGGCGAGCTCCCCGAGACGACGCCCGTCGCACCGGTCGGTGAGCCCGAGCTGATCCGCGGCAAGCGCCGCCTCGACGTGCAGCGCGCCATGACGTCGGGGGCCGGAACGGTGCGCTCAGCCGCGTCGCTCGCCGCGACGCAGGAGACGCTCGCGGCGCTCGCGGCGCGCGCCGTCGCCGACGACGCCGACAAGCAGGGCGGTCCCAAGAGCTGGGAGACGACCAACCTGCTCCACCTCGGACGCGCGCTGACGTATGCCGCCGCGCTGCGTGACGAGACCCGTGGCGGTCACGTGCGCGAGGACTTCCCGGCCCGCGACGACGCGCACTTCCTGCACCACGTGCACCTCCAGCGCTCCGGCTCTGGCGTGCTCGAGGCGACGGTCGTGCCCGTGCCCCGCTCGAACCTCGACGGCCTCGACCTCGACGGCTCGGTGCCGCTCGACGTGCTCGACGAGGACCGCGCGGACGGGGCGCGACCCGCGAACGGGGCTGGACGGCATACGCAACCGGTGGGATCGACGGAGGAGACGCAGTGAGCGGCGACGGGCTGAGCGGGTTCCCGCACGAGTGGGCGCGTGAGCTCGTCACGGTCGCGCTCCGTGAGGACCTCGGTCCCGAGGGTGTCGACGTGACGACGCTCGCGACGATCCCCTCCGACCAGACGCGAACGGCCGAGATCGTCGCGCGGGCGCCGGGCGTCGTCGCAGGCGTGCCGGTCATCGGCCTCGTGCTGGCGGCGGTCGCGGAGCAGCTCGGCCGTGACGTGCCGACGGTCGAGGTCGTGGGCGACGACGGCTCGCGGCTGGAGCGCGGCGACGTCATCGCGCGGCTGACCGGGCCCACCCAGGTGATCCTCGTGGCCGAGCGGACGATCCTCAACATCCTGAGCCGGCTGTCGGGCGTGGCCACCCACACCCGTCGCTGGGCGGACGCGCTCGAGGGCACGTCGACGATGGTCCTCGACACGCGCAAGACGACGCCGGGCATGCGCTGGCTCGAGAAGTACGCCGTGCGCTGCGGCGGCGGCACGAACAAGCGCATGGGTCTCTACGACGTCGCGATGATCAAGGACAACCACAAGCTCGCGGCCGGCTCGGTGGCGGCGGCGTATGCGCTCGTCCGCGGGCGCTTCCCCGACGTCGACGTGCAGGTCGAGGTGACGACGCCGGCCGAGGCGCAGGAGGCCTACGACGCCGGGGCGCGCTTCATCATGTGCGACAACATGAGCGTCGACGTGCTCGGCGAGACGGTCGGCCTGCTCCGCGCCGCCGGCGAGCCCGTCGAGATCGAGGCGACCGGTGGTCTGACGCTCGAGGTCGTGCGGGAGTACGCCGGGACCGGGGTCGACTTCGTGTCGGTCGGCGGCCTGACGCACAGCTCACCCATCGTCGACATCGCCCTCGACCTCACCGACTGAACCCGTCGAAAGGCCACGTCGGCGGGCGTAGCCTGCGGTGCAGGAGGGTGCCGTGGGTGTCGTCGACGAGCTGGTGCGCGCCAGAGCCGAGTTCGAGCGCGGTGAGTGGTCGGCCGCCCTCGACCGGTGGTCCGCGGTCGAGCCCGAGGGGCTGACGGCCGACGACCTCGAGTCGTCCGCCGCGGCAGCGCACCTGCTCGGACGCATGACGGACGCCGTCGAACGCTATCGGCGGGCCTTCGACGGCAGGCTCTCCGAGCACGACACCGCAGGGGCCGCTCGGTGCGCCTTCCACCTGTCGATGATCGGCCGCACGAGCGGAGACCAGTCTGCGGCAGCTGCGTGGCTCAGCCGTGGTGAGCGCCTCGTCGCGGCACTGCCCGACGGGAGCCTGGAGTCCGGCTACGTCGCGTTCGCGCGGATGTTCACGCACCTCGGTGCGGGTCGCTTCGCGGAGGCCCACGCGTGCGCGCTCGAGGCGACCGAGGCCGGACGACGCCATGACGACGCAGGCCTGCTGGCGACCGGGCTGTGCGCTCAGGGTCGGATGGCCATCTACGGCGACCGCGTGACCGATGGTCTCTCCCTCCTCGACGAGTCGATGCTCGAGGCGACGACCCGGACCCTGGCCCCGGTCATGCTCGGGCACGTGTACTGCACGGCCATCGAGGGCTGTCAGGAGGTCTCCGACCTACGTCGCGTCGTCGAGTGGACGCAGCTGCTGCACCGCTGGTGCACCGACCAGCCCGGCCTCGTGACCTTCACCGGGCAGTGCAGCCTGCACCGCGCCCAGGTGATGCGCGCCCACGGCGCCTGGGACGCCGCGCTCGACGAGCTCACGGCGGCCATCGAGCGCTATCGGCTGGCGAGTGCCACCGACGCCGTCGGGCAGGCCGCCTGCGAACGCGGCGACCTGCTGCGCCTACGCGGCGACCTCGAGGCCGCCGACGCGGCCTACCAGCTGAGTGCGGAGCACGGCTACGACCCACAGCCGGGGTCGGCCCTGCTCTGGCTGGCCCGGGGGAGGACGGCTGCCGCGCTCGCGGCGGTGCGCAGGCTGCTCGGTGAGCCGGGACCGGCGGTGCGACGCAGCCGGATCCTGCCGGCCGCCGTGGACGTCCTGCTTGCCGCGGACGACGTCGACGCAGCCCGGGACGGTGCTCGCGAGCTCGACGGCCTCGCGGAGTCCTTCGGGTCAGAGGTGCTCGCCGCGACGGCGGCCACGGCCTGGGGCCGCGTCGAGCTGGCTGCCGGCGACCCGGCGGGTGCGCTGCCCTACCTGCGCAAGGCGCACCAGGCCTGGGTGCGCCTCGACGTGCCGCACGAGGCCGCGCTCGCCCAGGCGGCCGGCGGGCGGGCGCTCCTCGCGCTGGGCGACGACGAGTCGGCCCGGCGGTCACTGGCGTCGGCGCGCGAGGTGCTCGTGGCGCTCGGGGCCCGACCCGACGTCGACGCGCTCGACCGGCTGGGCTCACCCGGGACGCGACCCGCGGGCCTCACCGAGCGCGAGGTCGAGGTGCTCGGCCTCGTCGCCGAGGGCCGGAGCAACGCCCAGATCGCGACCGCGCTCGTGCTGAGCGACCGGACCGTGGCCCGCCACCTGAGCAACATCTTCACCAAGCTCGACGTCGGGAGCCGCACGGCCGCCGCGGCTTTCGCCTTCGAGCACGACCTCGTACGCCGTCAGCCCTGACCTCGCCGAACCACTGAGAACCGGACCGGTCGAGGCCCTCGACCGGTCCGGCACCGCACCTCCCCGTGGTCTCACCCGGCAGCGGCGCCCACCTCGATCGGCGTGGTGGCTGCGGTCGACCGCCTGGCGATGTGGGCCGCCACGTGAGCCGCGTCGCGACCGACGCCGGGCAGCACCATCGAGGCGAACGCGTACTGGAAGGCGAGTCCGCAGAAGAAGAGGCCGGGCACGTCCGTCGAGACACCGCGGTACTCCCGCGGCCAGCCGTCCTCGCCGATGATGGGGAGGTCGATCCAGTCGAAGCGCTGCTCGAACCCCGTGGCCCAGACGACGTTGGCGACGTCGAGGACCGTCCCGTCGTCGAGGGTCGGGCGTCCGTCGGCCACGCCGGTGACGCGCTGCACCTGGCGCTCGACACCACGCGCGGCGAGGTCTTCCCGCTTGACCCGGAGCATCGGTCCGCCGTGGTGGCGGATCTCGGCCATCATCTTCCGGCCGACCGGGGTCCGGCGCGTCAGCACGTGGCGCCAGGCGAAGAGCAGGAAGGGGAACGCCACGTGCACGGCGGGGGTGTCCCAGCGCACGGGGATCTGGCCGCAGTCACGCCCGGCCAGCACGGTGCGCCGGCCCTCGGCGAGCTCGTAGGCGATGTCGCAGCCGGAGTGCGAGGCGCCGACGACGAGCACCGACCCGTCGCGCAGCTGGCTGGGCCGCCGGTACTGGCTCGAGTGCAGCTGGAGGATCGACGCGTCGAGGTCGGCCGCGAAGGCCGGCACGTGCGGCGCCCGCCCGAAGGTCCCTGTCGCGACGACGACGTTGCGACAGGCGATGCTGCCGCGGTCGGTCGTGACGACGAATCCGTCACCCGCCGGCGCGGCTGCAAGCCGCTCCACCCGCACGCCGAGGCGAACGGGCAGACGGAAGCGGGCGGCATACGACTGGAGGTAGGCCGCGACCTCGTCCTTGCCGGGGAACGACCGGGGGTCGCCCGGGAACGGCATCCCGGGCAGGGAGTCGTGCCGGACGGAGGAGTAGAGCCGGAGCGAGTCGTACTGCTGGCGCCAGCCGTCCCCGACGGCCTCGTTGCGCTCGAGGAGCACGCACTCGCGCCCCCGCTCGGCGAGCTCGTGCGCCATGGCCAGCCCTGCCTGGCCCGCGCCGACGATGACGGTCTCGATGGTCTCCATGGTGTCCTCCCGGTGGTCGATGTCTCGACGGTAGGAAGGGCAGGGCGGTCACCGCGTCGGCAGCGGTGCCCATCCCCGACGCAGGGCATGGGTAGGAATGACCACGCCGGGTCCGGCCTCTCGACGGGTCGGGGGCGACCCGAGCCGGCCTCTCGACGGGCGTCAGTAGCGTCGGTGCCAGAGGTTGACGGCGTAGTCGACGCCGGTGGCGTCGGGATGCTCGGCGAGGATGAGGTCGGCGTGCTCGGGTGCGAACTCGATGCCGACGACGGCCTCGAAGTCCTCGCGCGAGTCGAAGTCCCACCGGATGTCGAGGCGCTCGCGCTGCCAGCCCTGCCGCTCCCAGAAGCGCTCGACCGCGCGCGGGTCGTAGCCCGGCAGCGCCCGGCGGAACCACTGACCGAACGTCGAGCGGGTCGCGTCGTTGTCGACGACGAACGCCGCTCCGCCCGGCCGCATGACGCGGTCGAGCTCGGCGAGACCGGGCTCGCACCCGGGCCCGAAGAAGTACGCCCACCGCGCGTGCGCCACGTCGAACGACCCGTCGGGCACCACGATCGCGGCGGCGCCCTCCTCGCGGACCGTCACTGACGGCATACCCGAGACGCGTTGTGCCGCAAGCGAAGCGAGCGGTGGGTGCGGTTCGACGCCGACGACCGAGCGGGCGTCGCGCGCGAAGAAGGGCAGGTGGTATCCCGTGCCGCAGCCGATGTCGACGACGTCGAGCCCCGACCAGTCGAGGACCGACCGCATCGCGTCCTCGATGACGTGGGCGCGGTCGACGCCGCGGTTCTCGACCTCGTAGACGTCGGGGGTCTCCCAGATGTTGGGGGAGGGGATGATCCCGGACTCGTCGCTCATGGGTTGCGCTGCGCCTCGATCGTGGCGGGGTGCACGAGCAGCGGCAGCAGCTTGCGCACGCCGCGCGCGCGGACAGCCTTGACCTGGGCGAGGTGCGCCTCGGCGCGGATCGCCAGCTCGGCGTAGGCGAGCGGTCCCATGAGCTCGGTGAGCTCGGGCGCGTTGGAGCGGTAGACCGGCTCGCGGCCGACGTGCGCCTCGGAGTTGCCGGAGCAGTACCAGTCGAGGTCGTGGCCGCCGGGGCCCCAGCCGCGGCGGTCGTACTCGGTGATCGTCACCTCGAGGTAGCTCGAGTCGTCGGGCAGCTCGACGGTGCGGAAGGTGCGGCGGATCGGCAGCTGCCAGCACACGTCGGGCTTGAGGGTGTGCGGCTCGACGCCCGTGAGGACCGCGTGCTGGTGCAGCGCGCACCCGGCGCCTGCCGGGAAGCCGGGTCGGTTGAGGAAGATGCAGGCGCCGTCGACGACCTTGGTCTTGCGCGCGCCGTCCTCCTTCTCGGTCCAGTCGTCCTTGCTCCCCGTGGCGCGGCCGACCGAGTGGTACTCCCACTCGTCCTCGCCGAGGTCCTCGACGGCCTTGGCGACGCGCTTCCAGTCGTCCTTCTCGGTGAAGTGGGCGCCGAGGGTGCAGCACCCGTCGTCTGGCCGGCCGGCGTAGATGCCCTGGCAGCCGCTGCCGAAGATGCACGTCCAGCTGCTCGTCAGCCAGGTCAGGTCACACCGGTAGCGCTGGTTCGTGTCGGCGGGGTCGGTGAACTCGACCCAGACGCGGGGGAGGTCCAGAGGTGCTTCAGCCACCGGCTCACCCTATGCCGCCGACGTTTCCACCGCGCCGACGACGCCCACCCCGTGGATGGTGCGTCGCGAGCGGGCCTGCGTGCGTATGCCGTGTGCTTCCCCGGGTGCGGGCGGCGGCGTACGCTGACCGTGGCGTCCAGGTCGCCACCGGTGCGCGGGAAGGGGCTCAGCCTCCCTGGGGCACGGCAGCAATGCGGTCCGACCTCCTTTCGGCCCGACGAGCGCACGCGGGCACGACGAGAGGAGGCCGTCATGGCCCTGTCCCTGCCCGCCAACCCCGACCTCGAGCACCTGCGGCGCGATGCACGCAGCCTGCAGCGCGCCGTCCGGTCCGCCCAACCGGTCGCACTGCGCCTGGTGTCCCGATTTCATCCCGAGGGGCTGCCCGCCGAGACGGCGTCTTTCGCCCTGGCCGACGCGCAGCTCGTCGTGGCGCGACGGCTCGGCTTCGCGAGCTGGCCGCGGCTTCGCGCGTACCTCGCCGCGGCCGCGGACCTGAGCCGCGACCCCGCCGCTCTCGACCCGGCGCCGGAGGCATCGACCGCAGTCGACGCCGGCGAGTTCGCGTCTCTCGCAGCGGCGCTCGCGTGTCTGACGTACACCGAGCGTGACGAGCCCGAGCGCTGGTCCCGTGCAGCGCGGCTGCTCGCGGACGATCCGGAACTCGTGAACCGCGACGTCTTCGTCGCGGCGGCCGCCGGCGACGCGGAGGCCCTGCGATCGCACGTCGCCGCAGACCGCGGAGCGGCGACCCGAGAGGGCGGCCCCTTCCGATGGCCGCCCCTGCTCTACGTCGTCTACTCGCGGATGCCGCAGGGCGACGCGGTCTCCTCTGTGCGGGTGCTGCTCGATGCCGGGGCCGACCCCGACAGCGGCTACCTCTGGCAGGGGCTGCCCACCGCCTTCACCGCGCTGACCGGCGTCTTCGGTGAGGGCGAGCAGGGGCCGGGCCGCCAGCCCCGGCACCCGCAGTGGCGGGCGCTCGGCGAGCTGCTCCTCGAGCGCGGCACCGACCCCAACGACCGGCAGGCGCTCTACAACCGGATGTTCAACCGCGACGACAGCCACCTCGAGCTGCTCCTCGAGCACGGGCTCGGCCGGCCCTCCTCCGACGTCTGGGCCCGCCGCACGGGCGAGCCCGCCGAGACCCTCGAGGAGATGGTCGCTCGTCAGGTCGACTGGGCGCGCGCCCATGGTTTCGTCGACCGCCTCGAGCTCCTCGTCGCCCACGGTCTGGCGACAGAGGGCTCCGAGCACCTTGCACCGGGCGATGTCGTGGGCGACGGCATCCCGGTCACCGGCCCGTGGCCGGGTGACCCGAGGGTGCCTGACATCCACCGAGCGGCCACGCCCGAAGCCGTCCGCGCCGCCGTCGCCGCCGGTGCTCGCGTCGATAGCCTCCGCGACGGGCGCACGGCTCTGCACCGGGCGGCGTTCATGGACGACGTCGATCTCGTCACCGCGCTGCTCGAGGTCGGCGCCGACCCGACCGTCGTCGACGCGATGCACGGCACGACGCCCTACCGCTGGGCGCTGTGGGCGAGAGCCGAGCGCGCCGCGGCCGTGCTGCGCGACGCCGCCGGACGGCATACGCCAGGGGTCGACGCGGGCGAGGACTAGCGTGTGGGCATGACGTCGAGAGCCGGCAGCGAGACGACGCCGAAGGGGCGCGGACGCCGTCCCGGCGGCACCGACACGCGCGCGGTGATCGTCGATGCCGCTCGAAAGTCGTTCGCGGCCAAGGGATACGACAAGGCGAGCATGCGCGGGATCGCCCGTGAGGCCGGCGTCGACCCTGCGCTCGTGCACCACTACTTCGAGGGCAAGGCGGGCCTCTTCGCGGCCACGCTCGACGTGCCGGTCGACCCGGCCGAGCTCATCGCGCGCATCACGTCGGGTGACGTCGACCGGCTCGGGTGGCGGATCGTCGAGACCTTCCTGACGGTCTGGGAGCCGCCGGAGCGGCGTGACGCCCTCGTGGCGCTCGTCCGGTCGAGCATGACGAGCGAGGAGGCCGCGCGCATGCTGCGGGAGTTCCTCGGGCGCGAGGTCTTCGGCCGCATCGCCGCGAGCACCGGGGCCTCGGACCCGCAGCTGCGCGGGGCCCTGGCCGCGTCGCAGATGATCGGGCTCGTCGTGGCGCGCTACGTCATCCGGGTGCCGGCGCTGGCCGACGCGACGCGCGAGCAGCTCGTCGAGCGCATCGGACCCGTCCTCCAGCACCATCTCGTGGACAGGGTGCCCGAGCAGGAGTAGATTTCATCACATGATGAATAACAGTGGTCCGGCGGTCGCCGTGAGCGGCCTGCAGGTCGTGCGCGGGAAGCGGCGGGTCATCCCGGGCCTCGACCTCGAGATCCCCGCCGGCCAGGTGGTCGGCCTGCTCGGGCCGTCCGGCTCGGGCAAGTCGACGCTCATGCGCTGCATCGTCGGCGTGCAGATCCTCGAGTCGGGCACCGTCACGGTCCTCGGCCATCCGGCGGGCTCGCCCACGCTGCGCGACCGCGTCGGCTACGTCACGCAGACTCCCAGCGTCTATGCCGACCTCAGCGTCCGCGACAACGTCACCTACTTCGGTCGGGCCATCGGTCTGCGCGGCGCCTCCCTGCGCGAGGCCGTCGACCGCACCCTCGCCGAGGTGGACCTCGTGTCCTACGCCGACCAGCTCGTCCAGGACCTCTCGGGTGGTCAGGAGTCCCGCGTCTCCCTCGCCGCCGCGCTCGTCGGCCGGCCGAGCCTGCTCGTGCTCGACGAGCCCACCGTCGGCCTCGACCCGGTCCTGCGCCGTGACCTGTGGGACCTCTTCCGCCACCTCGCCGACCGCGGACACTCGCTCGTCGTGTCGAGCCACGTCATGGACGAGGCGACGCGCTGCGACCGGCTCGTGCTGCTCCGCGAGGGTCGCGTCCTCGCCGACGTCACGCCTGCCGAGCTGCTCCAGCAGACGGGCGCCGTCGATGCCGACGCCGCCTTCCTCGCCCTCATCGACGCCGAGACCGCCCGGTCCGGAGAGAGGAGCTCGTCGTGAACGCCGGACTCACCGCGGCCACCTCCGGCCGCGTCCTGCGCCAGGTGCGCACCGACCACCGCACCATCGGCCTCATCATCGTCGTGCCGTGCGTCCTGCTCGGCCTGCTCGCGTGGATCTACACCGGCACGCCCGTCTTCGACGCGATCGGCCCGGCCCTGCTCGGTGTCTTCCCGATGGTCGTGATGTTCATCGTCACCTCCGTCGCGACCTTGCGTGAGCGCCAGTCCGGCACGCTCGAGCGTCTCCTGACCACGCCCATGGGCAAGGGTGACTTCATGCTCGGGTATGCCGGTGCGTTCGGAGCGCTCGCCGTCGTGCAGGCTGTGATCGCAACGGGATTCGCGGTCTGGGTGTGCGGTCTCGGCGTTGCCGGGCCGGTGTGGCTGCTCGTCGTCGTCGCGGTGTTCGACGCCGTCCTCGGCACGGCGCTGGGCCTGCTCGCGAGCGGCTTCGCGCGCACCGAGTTCCAGGCGGTGCAGTTCATGCCCGCCTTCCTCCTGCCGCAGTTCCTGCTCTGCGGGCTGCTCATCCCGCGCGACCAGCTGCCGACCGTCCTCGAGTGGGTCAGCAACGTCCTGCCGCTCTCCTACGCCGTCGACGCGATGAAGGAGATCGCGCGCAATGCCGACCCTGTGACCGCGGTGCTCGGCGACCTCGGCATCGTCGCGGCCTTCATCGCCGGAGCCCTCGCCCTCGCCTCGCTCACGCTGAGCCGCCGCTCCGCCTGACGGCATACGCCCCCTCCGTCGACGGAAGACGCCCCCTCCGCCCCGACCGAACGCCGCGTTCGGTCGCGAACTCAGTGTTCTGCCAGCGCGTTCGCCGTCGAACGCCGCGTTCGGCGGGGGAGGGCCGAGGGCGAGGGCGCGGCCGGCCCCGGCACTAGGGTTGGGGCATGCGCCTGGGCGTCATCGACATCGGGTCCAACACGGTCCACCTGCTCGTCGTCGACGCACACCCCGGCGCGCAGCCGCTGCCTGCCTTCTCGCACAAGACCGAGCTGCGCCTCTCGGAGAGCCTCGAGGCCGACGGCCGGGTCAGCGACGCGACGGCCGACCGGCTCGTCGCCTTCATCCGCGAGTGCCTCGACGTCGCGGAGGACCAGGGCGTCAGCGACCTCTTCGCCTTCGCGACGTCGGCGCTGCGCGAGTCGCCGAACGGCGAGGCGATCATCGAGCGGGTGCGCACCGAGACCGGCGTCGAGCTCGAGGCCCTGAGCGGCGCGGACGAGGCGCGGATGACGTTCCTCGCCGTGCGTCGCTGGTTCGGCTGGTCGAGCGGGCGCCTGCTCGTCGTCGACATCGGCGGCGGCTCGCTCGAGCTGGCGTGCGGTCTCGACGAGGAGCCCGACGTGGCCCTCAGCCTGCCGCTGGGTGCCGGACGCCTGACCCGCGAGCGGCTGCCCGGTGACCCGCCCTCGGAGCTGGCCGCTCGCGAGCTGCGCGCACACGTCCGGTCGAGCCTCGCCGAGCACGTGCGACCGCTGCTGACGTCCGGGAGCCCCGACCGAGCGGTCGGGACCTCCAAGACGATGCGCTCGCTCGCTCGCATCGCGGGTGCCGCGCCGCGCGCCGAGGGCCCGTTCGTGCCGCGGACGCTCTCGCGCGACGACCTCCACGAGATCGTGGCTCGCGTCGGACGGCTCGACACCGCCGCACGCTCGAACCTGCCCGGGGTCTCCGAGGGTCGCGCCCGCCAGCTCTACGCGGGGGCGCTCGTTGCCGAGGCCGCGCTCGACCTGCTCCAGGTCGAGCAGCTCGACATCTGCCCGTGGGCCCTGCGCGAGGGCCTCATCCTCCGTCGCCTCGACCACCTGACGTCGTGACGCACCGGATCCACAGCGGACGCACGGCCCGGCCCGAACCCGCCCCGGGTGCGTGGCGCAGAATGGCCGCATGACCATCCGGGTCGCCCTGTCGACCGCCTCGCTCTACCCCGACAACGCGGCGACCGCCTTCGCGACCGCGGCGCGGCTCGGCTACGACGCGATCGAGGTCATGGTCTGGACCGACCCCGTGACGCAGGAGGCCGGTGCCCTGCGGGCGCTGTCGGAGCTGCACGCCCTGCCGATCGTCTCCGTCCACGCGCCGACCCTGCTGCTGACCCAGCGCGTGTGGGGGACCGACCCGTGGGGCAAGGTCGACCGCTCCATCGACCTCGCGCTCGAGGTGGGTGCCGGCACCGTCGTGCTGCACCCTCCCTTCCGCTGGCAGCGGGAGTATGCCGCCGGGTTCGTCGACGGGGTGGCGCTGCGTGAGCACGAGTCGGGGATCAGGCTCGCGGTGGAGAACATGTATCCGTGGCGCACGGCGCGGCGCGAGGTCATGGCCTACCTCCCGCACTGGGACCCGGTGGGCCAGCCCTACGACAACGTGACGCTCGACCTCTCGCACACGGCGACCGCCGGCTCCGACGCGCTGCTCATGGCGCAGTCGCTCGGGTCGCGACTCGCGCACCTGCACCTCGCCGACGGACTCGGCTCGTTCCTCGACGAGCACCTCGTCCCCGGGCGCGGTGGCGAGCCGTGCGGCGCCGTGCTCGAGCACCTCGCCGACAGCGGCTGGGGCGGCGACGTCGTCGTCGAGGTGTCGACGCGCAAGGTGGGGCGGGACCAGCGCGAGGTCGACCTCGCCGAGGCGCTGGCCTTCGCCCGGCTCTCCCTCGTCCCGACCCGAGGCGCCAGCCGCATCTGACCGCCTCCACCCGGCAACACACCGTGCAGGTAACAACCCACCGCGATCCGATCCCGGTGGGTTGTGACCTGCTCGGTGTGTTGCCCGGAAGGGGCCTCTCCGGGGACGTCGGGAGGATCAGGCAGTCGTGGGGCGCCAGCCACGAGGGCGCACCGAGACCATGTCGACGCTCGCGTCAGGGCCGGCGTCGATGGCCAGGCGCGCGGCCCGGACGACCGAGGAGACGTCGAGGTAGGAGCCCGGGTCGTACTCGGCGCCCTCGAACTCGACGAGCTCGCGCTGCATGTCGGTGTCGACCCGGCCGGGGTGGAGCGACGTGACGCGGACGCCGTGCTCGCCCTCCTCCTGCCGCAGCGAGTCGGTGAGCGCTCGGAGGGCGAACTTCGAGGCGCAGTAGGCGCCCGAGGCAGGGGTCGCCGTCAGGCCGGAGCCCGAGTTCACGGTGACGACGAGGCCGTGGGCGACGCGCAGGGCAGGCAGGAGCGCTCGGGTGACGGCAGCGACGGCGACGACGTTGACGGTCATCGAGTCGGCCCAGTCCTGCACGGGCGAGCCGGCGAGGGTGCCGTTGCGCAGGACGCCGGCCGAGTGGACGAGCACGTCGACCCGAGGCAGGCGTGGGACGAGGGCCGCGAGGGCGGTGTCGAGCGACCCGCCGGGGGAGCAGTCGGCGAGGTCGGCGACGAGCCCCTCGGCGGACGGGAGCGAGGCGACGACGTCCGCGACCGACTCGGCGCTGCGCCCGCCGACGACGAGGTGGTGCGTCGGGGCGAGGTCGCGCACGAGGGCGAGCCCGATGCCGCGCGTGCCGCCGGTGACGACCGCGACCGGCCGCCGGTCCGGGTCGGTGGCGGGAGCGGGGGCGTCAGGCGGGGGCGCAGAACTCATCCCGCCACCCTACGAGCGCCACCCCGCCCTCGCTCGAGTGAGCGCTCAGTCCCACTCGAGGGAGCGCTCCGTCCCACGATCCGCGGGGCTGGTGTGGCTGGCTGCTCACTCGACTGTTGCGGGGCGCTCACTCGACGGGGACGGTGGGGGCGCTCACTCGAGTGTGGTGGGGGCCGGCATGCGGCCTCGGTCGGGCAGGCGCGGGCTCAGGCGAGGCCGAGGGCCTGGGCTTCCTCCCAGAGGTCGTCGCGGACCCGCGGGTGGGCGCAGTTCTCGATGATGTCGTGGCACTGGTCCGTCTCGCTGCGACCCCACAGCGGCGCCACCCCTTGCTCGGTGACGATCGCGCTCTGCTGGAAGCTCGTGACCGGCTCGTCGAGCAGCGGCACGATCGTCGACACGTCGGCGCGGGGGTGCCACGAGCGGAGCGCGATGAACGACTGGCCGCCCGCGGAGTGCAGCGCGCCGACGATGAAGTCGGTCTGCCCGCCGAAGCCGGAGTGGATGCGCGCGTTGATGCGCGAGGCGTTGGCCTGGCCGAAGAGGTCGACCTCGAGGGCGGTGTTGACCGAGGTCATCTGCCGCTGCGAGGCGATGAGGCCGGGGTCGTTCGTCTTCTCGGTGCGCATCATCCGCACGCGCGGGTTGCCGTCGAGCCACGCGTAGAGGTCGGTCGAGCCGAAGCTGAACGACGTGACGAGCGGGTGGTCCGGGTCGAGGGCGCCGGCCTCGTCGAGGGCGAGCACGCCGTCGGAGAACATCTCCGTCCACATCCGGATGCCGCGGCGCGAGGTCAGCGCGGACAGCGTCGCGTCGGGCACCGCGCCGATGCCGAGCTGCATCGTCGCGCCGTCCTGGACCATGGCCGCCACGCGCTCGCCGATGAGCCGGCTCTCGGGGTCGGGCTCGGTCGCTGCGTGCGAGGGCAGCGGCGCGTCGACCTCGACGACGAGGTCGACGTGCTCGAGCGGCACCTGGGCGTCGCCGAACGTGTAGGGCATCTGCGGGTTGACGACCGCGACGACGAGCCCGCCCCGGGCCCGGCACGCCTCGAGGGCCGCGGGCAGGACGTTGACCTCGAGTCCCATGCTGACCTGGCCGTTGCGCGGCGGCGCGCAGTGGAGCAGCACGGCGTCCGGCGGCAGCGCCCGGCCGTAGAGCAGCGGCACGAGCGACAGGCGCGAGGGAACGTAGCGCAGCCGGGGGTGCCGACGCATACCCGGTCCGACGAAGCACGTCTCGACGGTCACGCCGTCGCGGTCGGGCAGCCCGGCGGGAGCGTTGAGCGCGTGGAGCACGTAGCCCGGCTGGGCCGCGTCGAGCGCCCGGACCGCCTCCCAGGGGACCGCCATGTTGCCGCTGACGACGACACGGGGGTTCTCCGGGAGCGCTCGAAGCCGCTGGGTGAGCTCGTCGATCGTCGCCGTCCGCACTCCTTCATCCTCGCGCAGCGCGCGCCACCGCGAGGGCGTATGCCGTCCGGCGTGACGAACGTCGCCCCGACCCTTCGCGCGTGGCGGGGGTCTGGGCGGTCGGCGACGGGGCGGAGCCGGCGGGTCAGCTGGCCTTCTTGGTGGCCGCCTTCTTCGCCGTGGTCTTGGCCGTCGACTTCTTGGCCGTCGTCTTCTTCGCCGCGCTCTTCTGCGTCGTGGCCTTCGTGGCCGTGGCCTTCGCAGCGGTCTTCTTCGCGGGCTTCTCGGAGTCGGAGTCGGCGTCGGAGGCGCTCGAGCCGCCGGTCTTGGCGGCCTTGGCCTTGTCGACACTGCGCTGCAGGGCCGCGAGCAGGTCGACGACCTCGGTCTCCTCGCCCTTGGCCTCGGGCATCTCGGTGATGTCGCCGCCCTCGATCTTCGTCGCGACGAGCTGGGTCACGGCCTCGGAGTAGTCGTCCTCGAACTCGTCGGGCTCGTAGTCGCCCGACAGCGAGTCGACGAGCGACGACGCCATGGCGAGCTCCTTGGCCGTCGCGTGCGTCTCCTCCGAGAGGGACTCGAACTCGGGGGCGCGGACCTCGTCGGCCCACAGCAGCGTCTGGAGCACGATGACGCCGTCGCGCACGCGGAGCACGGCGAGCGTCATCCGGGTGCGCACCGACACGGTGACGAGCGCCATCCGGTCGGCCTTCTCGAGCGCGTCGCGGAGCAGCACGTAGGGCTTGAGGCCCGTCTTGTCGGGCTCGAGGTAGTAGCTCTTGTCGAAGAGCAGCGGGTCGATCTGCTCGGACGGCACGAACTTCTCGATCGAGATCTCCTTCGTCGACCGCGTCGGAAGGCTCTTGAGGTCCTCGTCGGTCAGCACGACCATCTGCCCGTCGGCGGCCTCGTAGCCCTTGGCGATGTCGGAGTAGGGCACCTCCTCGCCGTCGATCGAGCAGACGCGTTGGTACTTGATGCGGCCGCCGTCCTTCTCGTGGACCTGCCGGAACTGCACGTCGTGGTTCTCGGTCGCCGAAAAGAGTCGGACCGGGACATTGACGAGGCCGAACGACACGGCGCCTTTCCAGATGGCTCGCATGAGAACAAGAATGCACCCATGCGCCCCATGCTCGCGACGCCGACGACGACGATTCCGGTCGGCGACCGCTGGCAGCACGAGGTCAAGTGGGACGGCATGCGGGTGCTGGCCGACGTCGTGGACGGCGAGATGCGCCTCTTCTCCCGCACGGAACGCGACGTCACCGTCGCGTTCCCGGAGCTGCGCGGGCTCGCGAACGAGTACGCCGACATGCTGCTGGACGGCGAGATCGTCTCGATGCGCGACGGCGTGCCGTCGTTCGCCGCGATGGCCGAGCGGTTCCACGTCACCGACGCCCGCCGGGCCGCGATGCTCGCCGAGGCTGCGCCGGTCACCTTGATGACCTTCGACCTGCTGCGGCTCTACGGAGTCGACCTCATGCCGCGCAGGTGGACCGACCGGCGCGCCACGCTCGAGCGACTCGAGCTCGCCGCCGCGCGCTGGCAGACGCCGCCGACGTTCGCCGACGGGACGACGCTGCACGCCGCGACGAAGGAGCAGGGCCTCGAGGGCATCGTGTCCAAGCGCGTCGACTCCGTCTACGTGCCCGGGCTCCGCTCTCCCCACTGGCTCAAGTCGCCCCACCGCGGCACCGTCTCGGTCGTCATCGGCGGCTGGCGGCCCGAGGCCACGGGGACCGTGTCGAACCGTCTCGGTGCCGTCCTCGTCGGGGTCCCCGGGCCGGGCGGCCTGCGCTATCTAGGGCGCGTCGGATCCGGCTTGGCCGGCAAGACGGGGCAGGCCCTCATGCGCGACCTCCAGGCTCTCACGTCGGCCGAGTCGCCTTTCGCCACAGACGTCCCCGCCGAGGACTCGAACGGCGCGACGTGGGTTCACCCGGTGCTTGTCGCCGACGTGCAGTCGCTGGGACTCAGCGGTCAGGGGAGACTGCGCCAGCCGGCATACAAGGGCCTGCGCAGCGACCTCACGCCCGGTGACGTCGACGACCACGGGGACGGTGAGTGATGGCGTACGTGCCGACCAAGGTGACCGTCGAGGTCGACGGCCGACGGATGAAGTTGTCGAGCCTCGAGAAGGTGATGTATCCGAGGGCCGGCACGACCAAGGCCCAGGTCATCGACTACTACGCGCGCATCGCGCCGGTGATTCTTCCCCACCTCCGCGACCGCGCAGTGACGCGGATCCGCTTCCCGCACGGGGTCGGCGACATGCAGTTCTTCGAGAAGAACATCCCGGCCGGCACGCCCGCGTGGATCCGGCGCGCTGGGCGCGACCCCGTCTTCCCGCTCATCGACGACCTCGCCGGGCTGACGTTCTTCGCCAACCTCAACTCGCTCGAGCTGCACGTGCACCAGTGGCGCTACGAGGGGGAGGGGCGCGATGCCGTGCCGCGGGGCCCCGACCGGCTCGTCATCGACCTCGACCCCGGGCCGGGCACCGGTCTGCTCGAGTGCGCCCGCGTCGCGCTCGTCGTGCGCGAACGTCTCGGCCGCATCGGGCTCGACACCGTCCCGGTCACGAGTGGCAGCAAGGGACTCCAGCTGTATGCCGTCCTGCCCGGCGCGCACACGAGCGACGAGATCCGCGACACCGTCCAGCAGCTCGCGCAGGAGCTGACCAAGGCCCACCCCGACCTCGTCGTGTGGAAGATGGCCAAGGAGCTGCGCCCGGGCAAGATCTTCCTCGACTGGAGCCAGAACGTCGCCGCCAAGACGACGGTCTGTCCCTACTCCCTGCGCGGCCGTGACCGCCCGACGGTGGCGGCGCCGCGGTCGTGGGACGAGATCGAGGCGGGCGCCGACGGCGGCGAGCTCGAGCAGCTGACGGCCGACGAGGTGCTCGACCGCGTGGCCCGGGACGGCGACCTGGCAGCCGAGATCACGGGCTGACCGCTGCGGTGGGCGAGCCGGGAGGTGAGGGGGCCCGCTCGCGCGAGGCCGTGACGGCATACGCCCTCCCCGTGGCGTGCGAGAGGGCCCGGCACGTCGGAGTGCCGGGCCCTCTCGGATGCGTCGCCGACCGGGGTCAGTGCGCCTTGTCGTAGGCCGCCTGGACGTCGGCCGAGATGCGGCCCCGGTCCGAGACGGTGTGGCCGTTGGCGCGGGCCCACTCACGGACCGCGCCGAGGTCGCTGCGCTTGACCGAGGCGGCGCCCGCGCGACGACGCGAGGCGGCCTTGGCCGAACCCGCCCGACGTGCGTGACCGGTCCACGTCGCGAGGTCGTCGCGAAGCTTGCGGGCATTCTTGTCGGACAGGTCGATCTCGTAGGTGACGCCATCGAGCGCGAAGGTCACCGTCTCGGCAGCCTTTCCACCGTCGATGTCATCGATCAACACCACTTCGACACGCTGAGCCATGTTTCTCCATCTGAAGTTGTTCGCTAATTCGGAGGGGATTCCGCGAATACGCGACTCGCGGGGCACGATCAATTTAGCGCGAAGACTCCGTAAATGCATTTCCATCGAAACAATGGCGCGGTCGACCGCTAAAGAGATGCACCGACGCGTGCAGGAATGACGGAAAGGCGGTGTTCCTGCCGTGGCGGGTCCTTTGTCGACGCGCGGTCGTCGACACGCGCTCGACGCTCGGCGCTCCGGGGCTCAGCGCTCCGTCGTCGGGGTGGCCTCGGCGCCCGGCGCGGCTGCCTGCGACGCCTCGTTCGCGGCAGCCTCGCGGCGGTCGTGCTCGGCCTCCCACCTGGCCTGGGCGAGGCGCTCGCGACGGTCTCCCTCGAGGATGCTCTTGATGACGAAGTAGAAGAGCGCGCCCACACCGACCGTCGGGACGATGGCGAGCAGATAGGGCATGACCGATTCCATGCCGACATTTTCTCACGGCGCCACGGCCGCCCCTCACGAGCGCTGTCGCACCGCCACCGTACGGTCGTGCCATGGCTACGAGGACGACGACCCGACGCACCCCCGGCTTCCGCTGCGGTGAGTGCGGGTGGACCACCGCCAAGTGGGTCGGTCGGTGCGGCGAGTGCCAGGCGTGGGGCACCGTGGCCGAGACGGGTGCGCCCACGGCCGCCCGCACCACGGCGGCCTCCGTCGTCACCCCGGCCCTGCGCATCGCCGACGTCGACGTGACCCGGGCGGCCGCGCGACCCACCGGCGTGGCGGAGTTCGACCGCGTGCTCGGCGGTGGCCTCGTCCCCGGCGGGGTCGTCCTCGTCGCGGGGGAGCCCGGCGTCGGCAAGTCGACGCTGCTGCTCGACGTCGCCGCCCGGGCGGCCCGGTCGGGCTCCGAGGTCCTCTACATCAGCGGCGAGGAGTCGGCCGCGCAGGTGCGCACGCGCGCCGAACGCATCTCGGCGATGGCCGACACGCTCTACCTCGCAGCCGAGACCGACCTCGCGACCGTGCTCGGCCACGTCGAGGCCCGCTCGCCGGGCCTGCTCGTCGTCGACTCCGTCCAGACCATCGCGAGTGCCGACGTCGAGGGCCAGGCCGGCAACGTCTCGCAGGTCCGCGAGGTCGCCGGTGCCCTCATCGCGGCGGCCAAGGCGCGAGGCACCGCCGTGCTCCTCGTCGGCCACGTGACCAAGGACGGCTCGATCGCCGGCCCCCGGGTCCTCGAGCACCTCGTCGACGTCGTCATCCAGTTCGAGGGCGACCGGCACTCGCGGCTGCGCCTCGTACGCGCCGTCAAGAACCGCTTCGGCCCCACCGACGAGGTCGGGTGCTTCGACCTGTCCGACGTCGGCATCACCGGGCTGGCCGACCCGAGCGGGCTCTTCCTGTCGACGCGTGACCACGCGGTGCCTGGCACGTGCGTCACCGTCACCCTCGAGGGTCGCCGACCGCTCGTCGCCGAGGTGCAGGCGCTCGTCGCACCGTCCACGCTGCCGTCGCCGCGACGCACCTCGAGCGGTCTGGACGCCTCGCGGCTCGCGATGATCATCGCCGTCCTCGACAAGCGGGCCGGGGCGCCGGTCGGCTCGCGCGACATCTTCGCGGCAACCGTCGGAGGGGTGCGCATCACCGAGCCCGCTGCCGACCTCGCCATCGTCTGCGCCGTCGCGTCGTCCGTCATCGACAAGCCCCTCGCCAGCGACGTCGTCGCCTTCGGCGAGGTCGGCCTCGCCGGCGAGGTCCGTCGGGTGACCGGTCTGGACCGCCGTCTCGCGGAGGCGGCCCGCCTCGGATTCCGCCACGCCCTCGTGCCCGCGGGCAGCCTGTCCGACTCCTCCGTGCCCGCCGGGATCCGTGCCGTCGAGGTCGCCGACGTCCCGCGGGCCATCGAGGCGATGGGACGCCTCGCCGGTGGACGGTCAACGAGCGCACCGGCCGTCGGCACCGTCTAGACTGCGACCGACCGGGGTGGACGCGCTCGGCGCCCCCATTGCGAACAGGGAAGTGATGGACCGGAACGACGAGCTGCTGCTGCGTGCGGCCCTCGCCGCCGTGGCACCCGGAACGGAGCTGCGCGACAGCCTCGAACGCATCCTCCGTGGACGCACCGGAGCCCTCATCGTGCTCGGCTTCGACCGCGTGGTCGACTCGATCTGCACGGGCGGCTTCGTGCTCGACATGGAGTTCTCGGCGACCCGCGTGCGCGAGCTGTGCAAGATGGACGGCGCCGTCGTGCTCGACCGCGAGGGCACCCGCATCCTGCGCGCCGCCACCCAGCTCGTTCCCGACTCTCGCATCGAGACCACCGAGTCCGGCACGCGTCACCGCACGGCCGAGCGCGTGGCCAAGCAGACGGGCTTCCCCGTCATCTCCGTCAGCCAGTCGATGGGCGTCGTCGCGCTCTACGTCGGCGACCTCCGGCACGTCATCGAGGGCTCGCCCACGACGCTCTCGCGCGCCGACCAGGCCCTCCAGACCCTCGAGCGCTACAAGGCCCGCCTCGACGAGGTCACCGGCACGCTGTCCGCGCTCGAGATCGAGGACCTCGTCACCATCCGCGACGTCACCGCCGTGCTCCAGCGCCTCGAGATGGTGCGGCGCATCTCGGCCGAGATCCAGGACTACGTCGTCGAGCTCGGCACCGACGGTCGCCTCCTCAGCCTCCAGCTCGAGGAGCTCGTCGGCGGGCTCGGCAACGACCGCGAGCTCGTCATCCGCGACTACCTCCCGGCGACCAAGTCGGGCCTCACAGTCGGCGACGCGCTCGCCAACCTCCAGGCCCTCAACTCCGTCGAGCTGCTCGACCTCGCGGCAGGTGCCCGCGCCGTCGGCTTCTCGGTCGTCGGCGACAGCCTCGATGCCCCCGTGTCGCCGCAGGGCTACCGCCTCCTGACCAAGGTGCCGCGCCTGCCCACCGCGATCGTCGACCGGCTCGTGTCGCACTTCGAGTCGCTCCAGCGCCTGCTCGCCGCCGGCATCGAGGACCTCATGCTCGTCGAGGGCGTCGGTGAGGGCCGTGCCCGCGCCGTGCGCGAGGGCCTGTCGCGGCTCGCCGAGTCGAGCATCCTCGAGCGCTACGTCTGACCGGCTCCGCCGCCGCATCGTTCCGTATGCCGTCCCGCGAGGTCCCGCTGTCGCTGCTCCACGAGCGCGTCAACGCCTGGTACGCCGAGTCCGGGCGCAAGGAGCTGCCGTGGCGGGCGCCGGACGCCAGCCCATGGGGCGTCTTCCTCTCCGAGGTGATGTCGCAGCAGACCCCGCTCGCCCGGGTCGAGCCGATCTGGCGCGAGTGGATGCAGCGGTGGCCGACGCCGGCCGACCTCGCGGCCGCTGCGCCGGGAGACGCGGTGCGCGCCTGGGGGCGGCTCGGCTACCCCCGGCGTGCCCTGCGGCTGCACGAGGCGGCCCGGGTCATGGTCGAGCGTCACGGTGCCGAGGTGCCGAACACCCCGGAGGGCCTGCTGGCGCTCCCCGGGGTCGGTGCCTACACGGCTGCCGCCGTGTCGTGCTTCGCCTTCGGCATCCCCGAGGTCGTCGTCGACACCAACGTCCGGCGCGTGCTGGCCCGCACGGTCGAGGGCAAGGCCTTCCCGAACCTCACGCTCAACCGCGCCGAGGCCCTACTCGCCGCCGACTCGATGCCGGCCGACCGCGGTGCCGCGAACACGTGGAACGTCGCCGTGATGGAGCTCGGGGCTCTCGTCTGCGTCGCCCGTGGGCCACGCTGCGACGAGTGCCCGGTCGCCGACCTGTGCGCCTGGAACGTCGCCGGGCGGCCGGCCTACGACGGACCGCCCCGGCGGGGCCAGGCCTGGCACGGCACCGACCGGCAGGTGCGCGGTGAGCTGCTGCGCCGCCTGCGCGACGCCCACGCGGCGCTGCCCCTCGCCCGTCTAGAGGACTCCGCGGCCGACCGCGTGCAGGTGATGCGCTGCCTCGACTCGCTCGTCGCCGACGGCCTCGTGGAGCCCTTGTCGCGGCAGAGGTTCCGCCTCCCCGCCTGAGGGACTCCACCCGCCCCACCCGCCGAGTCGAGTGAGCGCCCAACCCCACTCGAGTGGCCCCTCCGTCCCACGAGCCCCAACCGCCCACACCTTTCATCGTCGAGTGGCCCCGTGGTCACAGCACGGGTGTGACGCGTGGGACGGGGCGCTCACTCGAGTGGGACGGGGCGCTCACTCGAGTGGGGCGGGCGACGGGGTCAGACGTTGCCGAGGACGGAGCGCACGTCGATCGTGATCACCACGCGCTCGGGGTTGGGGCGAGGCTCGCGGTAGCGGGCGGCATACCTCTGCTCGGCGTCGGTGACCGAGGCCGGGTCGTCGAGGATGCGGGCGGTGCCCTGGAGCGAGAGCCAGTGGCGCCCGTCGACCTGGCACAGCACGGCGGCACACCCGGCGAGCGCGTTGCGGGCCTTGCGGCTGCCGCGGCTCGTGATGACGCGGGCGACCGACATCTCGGGGTCCCACGTGAAGCCGACCGGCACGACGTGGGGCGAGCCGTCCGGCCGCAGGGTCGTCAGCGTCGCGAGGTGACGCACCGACATGAATTCGAGGGCCTCGGGGGAGAGGTCGCGGGGAAGGGTGGCCACGGGCGACAGACTACGAGAGCCGGCATGTCACCGGCGCCTCGCGTTGATCCCGGGCCGCCTCGTCGGTAGCGTGGCCCCTTGTGCCTGCCCCCGTCCGTGCGTCGTGAAGACCTTCTGGCTGCTCGTCCGAGCCGGCTTCAGGAGGCACTCGACGTACCGGCTGGCGCTGCTGGCCGGGATGACGACGAACTCGGTCTTCGGCTTCATCCGCGCCTCGATCCTGCTCGCCGCCCTCGCGTCGGCCGGGACGGCCATCGGCGGCTACGACGCTCCGACGACGATCGCGTTCGTCTGGTGGGGTCAGGCGCTGCTCGGCACGGTCAACCTCTGGGGCTTCGCCGAGGTCAAGGACCGGGTCCGCACCGGTGACATCGCCGTCGACTTCCTGAGGCCGGTCGACCCGCAGATCGCCTATCTCGCAGGCGATCTCGGACGTGCGGGCATCAACCTCATCGGCCGCGGAGTGCCCGCGCTGCTGCTCGGTGCCCTCCTCTTCGACATGGCGTGGCCACCGTCCGCCGTCAGCTGGGTCGCGGGCGCCGTGTCCATCCTGCTCGCCGTGGTCGTGGCCTTCTCGGGCAACTTCGTCATCAACCTGCTCGCGTTCTGGCTCGTCGAGATCCGTGGCATCACGCTGCTGTGGATGATCACCGGTGGCCTGCTCTGCGGTCTCTACCTGCCGGTGCCGTGGTTCCCGGACTGGCTGCGCACCATCGCCAACTGGTCGCCCTTCCCGTCGATGCTGCAGAACCCCATCGACATCCTCGCCGGACGCGTCGTCGGGGACGACATCGCGTCGGCCGTCGGGGTGCAGGTCTTCTGGGCCGTCGCGCTGCTCGCCCTCGGTCAGGTCGTGCTGCGCGCGGGCCGTCGGCGGCTGGAGGTGCAGGGTGGCTGACACGACGCTCTCCCAACGGCTGCGCCCCTACCGGGTGCTGCTCGCGTCCCGTGCCCGGGCGCAGATGCAGTACCGCGCCTCGTTCGTCACCGACATCCTCGGCACCGTCGGTGTCGGCCTCGCCGAGTTCGCCGAGGTGTGGGTGATCTTCCACAACGTCGACGTGCTCGGCGGGCTCGACTTCACGGCGGCCCTGCTCGTCTTCGCCCTGTCCAACCTGTCCTTCTCGCTCGCCGACATGTTCGTCGGTCACCTCGACCAGCTGCCGCGCTACATCCGGGCCGGCCAGGTCGATGCCTTCTACGTGCGTCCGCTGCCGCTGCTGGCCCAGCTCATGACGAGCGACCTGTCGCTCCGGAGAGTCGGCCGGCTGTCCGTCGCCCTCGTCGCCCTCGGCGTCGCCCTGACGACCGCCGACATCGCCTGGTCGCCGGCCTCCGTGGCGCTCATCGTGCTCACCGTCGTCAGCGGCACCGCGATCTTCTCGGCACTGTTCACGGCCGCTGGCGGTCTCCAGTTCTTCCTCGTCGACGGTGCCGAGTTCACCAACGCCTTCACCTACGGCGGGTCGTATGCCGCCCAGCAGAGCCAGCAGGTCTTCCCCGACCCGTTGCGGATCTTCTGGACGTTCGTCGTGCCGACGGCCTTCGTCGCCTACATCCCGGCCGTCGCGATCCTCGGCCTCGACGACCCGCTCGCGCCGACCTGGCTCGCGTGGCTCACCCCCGTCGCCGGGCTGCTGGCCTGGGGCATCGCCGCCACGTGCTGGCGCCTCGGCACTCGTCACTACCAAGGAGCAGGCGGATGAGCATCATCGAGACGCGCGACCTCGTGCGCGACTTCAAGAAGACGCGCGCCGTCGACCGGATGACCTTCTCGGTCGAGCCCGGCGAGGCGGTCGGATACATCGGCGCCAACGGTGCCGGGAAGTCGACGACGATCAAGATGCTGACCGGCATCCTCAAGCCGACCTCCGGTCACGTGCGCACGTGCGGGCTCGACCCGATGCGACAGCGGGTCGAGGTCGCGCGCCGGGTCGGAGTCGTCTTCGGCCAGCGCTCGCAGCTGTGGTGGGACCTGCCCTTGCGCGACTCCTTCGCGATCCTCGGGGCGATCCACCGGATGGACGAGGCGGCGACGCGGGCGCGCACCGACCTGCTCGTCGAGCAGCTCGAGATGGGCCCGCAGCTGGGCACGGCGGTGCGCTCGCTGTCGCTCGGCCAGCGGATGCGTGCCGAGATCGCCGCCGCCCTGCTCCACTCGCCGGAGCTGCTCATCCTCGACGAGCCGACGATCGGCCTCGACGTGCTCTCGAAGCAGCGGTTGCGCGAGTTCCTCGTCGCCGAGCGCCGCGAGCAGGGCACGACCCTGCTGCTGACCACCCACGACATGGGCGACATCGAACGGCTCTGTGACCGGGTCCTCGTCGTCGACCGCGGCCGGCTCGCCTTCGACGGCACCCTGACCGGGCTCGCGGGCACCGTCGGCGCGCAGCGCATCCTCGTCATCGACCTCGCCCAGCCCACGCCGGACCTGCACGACGTCCCGGGAGCGACCCTCGTCGAGAGCGAGTCGGACGGCCTGCGACAGCGGCTCTCGTTCGACGCCGAGGCCACGACGGTCGCGGCCGTGCTCGCCCACGTCTCCTCACGCCACGAGGTGCGCGACCTGACGATCGAGGAGCCCGACATCGAGGACGTGGTGCGCCGCATCTACGCCGCCTCCGGCCGCGCCTGACATCCCACCCCTCCGTCGAGTGGCCCCGTGGATACTCCCGGCCCACGGGCGTATGCCGTCCCACCCGTCGAGTGGCCCCGTGACCTCAGGTGCCACTTCAGTCGTGTGACGGGTGGGACCGGGTGGCCACTCGAGTGAGGTCGTCGCCCGGCAGGGGTGCTGGAGCGGTGGGCGGGGTCAGAGGGTGCGGAGCATCCGGGTGTTGCCGAGGGTGTTGGGCTTGACGCGCTCGAGGTCGAGGAACTCGGCGACGCCCTCGTCGTAGGAGCGCAGCAGCTCGGCGTAGACGTCCATCGGGACGGCCTGGCCCTCGATGACGTCGAAGCCGTGCCGGACGAAGAAGTCGGTCTCGAAGGTCAGGCAGAAGAGTCGCTCGACGCCGATCTCGCGCGCGTCCTCGACGAGCGCCTCGAGCAGGCGCCCGCCCAGACCGGTGCCGAGCTGGTCGGGAGCCACCGCGAGAGTGCGGATCTCGGCGAGGTCCTCCCACATCACGTGAAGCGCGCCGCAGCCGACGACGCGGCCGTCGAGGTCGGCGACGCGGAACTCCTGGAGGCTCTCGAAGTAGGTGACTGCCTCCTTGCTGACGAGCACCCGGCGCTCGGCCAGCGGCGCGACGAGGCCCCGGATGGCGCGGACGTCGGACGTTCGGGCCCGCCGGAGGACGGGCGTGCCGCCGCTCACGAGAGGTTCCCGTCGCGGAACTCGGCGAAGAGGGTGCGGGCCTGCCTGCCGAGAACGACGATCGACTGCTGGCCGGCCCACCCGAAGGCGCCCTGGGCGACCCCCCGGCCGACCTGGAGCGGGCTCAGCTGATGGAGACCGGCCGTGAAGGTGAGGATCTGCTCGGCCGAGAGGTTGCTCCGACCGACCGTGCTGAAGCTCGTCAGCGCCGACGGGATGGCGATCGGCCCGGCGAGCTTGGCCTTGATCGCGGCGGCGAGGATGACCTCTCCCTGGTGGCGTGACCTGCCGAAGTCCCCGTCCGGCAACGTCTTACGCTCGCGGGCGTAGGCGAGGGCCTCGGCGCCGGACAGGGTCTGGGCGCCGGCCTTGATGACGAGGTTCTTGGCATGCGAGGCCACGACGGTCTTGGGGATGACGATCGGGATGCCGCCCTGGTCGTCGACGATCTTCTTGAAGCCACTGAAGCCGAGCACGACGTAGCCCTCGACGGGGAGGCCGGTCACGGACCTGACGGTGCTCACCTGCGCCCGCGGGCCGCCGAACACCATGGCCGAGTTGATCTTGCCCTTGCCGCCGGTCGCCAGCGGGACCCACAGGTCGCGGGCCATGCCCATGACGCCGCCGCCACCCGTGCCGTCGATGCCGATGACCTGGAGCACGTCGGCGCGGGTGCGCTCGAGGGGCTGGCCCTTGCGGGCGTCGGACCCGATCGCGAGCACCCAGCGCGGCCCGCCGCCGAGGCTCGGCTTCGCGACCCCGAGCGACGGCCACCAGCCGCCGACGACCTTCCACGTCGGCCCGACGGCGAGCGTCACGTCGTCGCCGGCGGTGACGACGGCGAGGGGCGTGCCCATCCACGAGCCGACCTCGGCCTTGGCCGTGACCGGGCCGGGGGCCGCCTTGCGCGTCTTCAGGGCAGCCGCGGCGGAGGGGGAGGACGTACGCGTGAGGTCGCCCCCGGCATACACCGTCGAGACCAGCGCAGCCAAGGGCGCTGGCGCCCCGCTCACGCGGACCCCCGAGGAGGGGGCGGACCCGGACGCGGCGCCGTCGGCCGAGGCGGACACTCCGGCCGGCGAGCCGGCCCCGCTCGGCGCACCCGTCGAGCAACCGGCGAGGGCCACCGCTGCGGCCGCCGAAACGGCCCCGGCGCGCGCCACCACGGACCGTCGCGTGCGGGCCGGACGACGGGTGTCGGCGGGCATCGCAGACCGCTGGCGGACGTCGGTGGGGCGGTGCTGGGAGGTCACCGCCCCACCGTAGACGACCGGTTCAGGCGACGCGGGAGGCCGTCCGCACGAGCGACCGGGACGCCAGCACCGACGCCAGGACGACCGCCCCGGCGACGGCCGAGGTCACGACGAAACGCACGACGAGGCCGCTGTCGAGGGCGCTCGTGAAGGGCAGCATGAGCACGAGCACGAAGCCGGCCGACAGCACGATCGTCATCGACAGCGGGAGCGCGACCTCGAGCGCGCGGGCCCGGTGGAGCGAGCGCTCGCTCGTACCGGCGAGCGCCAGCGCGCGGTACTGCTCGCGCTGGTCGAGCACCCGGGCCGCCTGGACGACCCCCGTCGACGTGGCGCCGACGATGGTGATGATGACGAGGGTGACGAGCGCGCCCGTGCCGAGGTCGTCGGCGAGGTAGCGCTCGAGCGGAGTCGTCGGGTCGTCGACCTGCGCGAGGCTCGTGAAGCCCACGACGACGACGGCGAGGCCGAGGGCGCCGACCGCGCGCCACGTGCTCTTCGGGTCGTCGGCGATGCGCCGGGCCGCCAGCAGCGTCGCGGCGGTCGGGGCGAGACGGGCCGCGACCCTGCCGGCCACCATGACCACCCACGGCCCGACGGTGTTGACGGCGAGGATCATCGCGCCGAGCACGAGCACGATCGTCATCCGCTGCGGCTCCTTCATCGGGGTGATGACGAGCACCCACGCAGCTCCGGCGGCCAGGGCGACGAGCAGCCGCAGGACGCTCAGGCGCTTCGGGCTCGTGCGGGCAGCCACGCCGAGCGGGCTGATCGCCACCCGGGCGAGGCTCGACGCGCCGGACACGACCGCCACGACGACGACTGCCGCGACGACGGCGAGCGTCTGCCACAGCGGCAGCACCAGCTCGCGCAGCTCGAAAGGGCGGCCCTGGAAGCTCAGCCGGGCCACGAGGGGGAGGACGGCGAGGTAGAGCACGACGCCTGTCAGCGCACCGACGACGGCCTGGGCGGCCGCCTCGGCCAGCGTCATGAGGGTGACCTGCCCCGACGTCGCACCGGCGAGACGGAGCGCGGCCAGACGCTGGTCGCGGCGGGCGATCGCGAGACGCGCCGCGACGCCGCCGAGGGTGAGGATCGGGATGACCATGCACGTCGTCGCGATCCAGGCGAGGGTCACGTAGAGGTTGCCGAGCGCCGCCTCGTCGCTGAGGTGGCCCTCGAGCCCGCCTGGCGGCAGGGGGTTGCGCGCCTCGAACGCGTGGAGCCCGGCGACGCAGACGAGCAGGGCCGCCGTCGCGACGGCGAACGAGACCACCGCGAGGATGCCGGGCACCCGGTTGTCGGCCGCGCCCGCACGCCGCAGGCGCCACCACAGCTCGGTCGCGGCCCTCACCTGGTCACCGCCGTCGCAGCCTGGACCGGGCCGGCCGCGACGCGGTCGTCGGCGTCTGCACCAGCGATCCGACCGTCGCGGACCCGCACGACGCCGTGGCACCAGCGGGCGACGTTCTCGTCATGGGTCACGACGACGAGCGAGGCTCCGGTGTGCGCCGCGAGCTGCGTCAGGTGGTGCATCACCTCGGCGCTGGTCGACTGGTCGAGCGCACCGGTCGGCTCGTCGGCGAAGACGACCCCGGGTCGGGCCACGAGGGCGCGGGCGATGGCGACCCGCTGCGCCTGGCCGCCCGAGAGCTCGCCCGGACGGCGCTTCTCCAGCCCCGAGAGGCCGAGCGGGTGGAAGAGCGTGGCGGCCCGCGCCGTCGCCTCCGACCGCCTGACCCCGCCGAGCATGAGCGGCAGGGCCACGTTCTCGATCGCCGGCAGCTCGGGCAGCAGCATGCCCTGCTGGAAGACGAAGCCGAAGTCCTCGCGGCGCAGCACGGTGCGCTCGCGGTCCGACATCCGTGCGATGTCCCGGCCGCGCCACAGCACCTGGCCGCCGGTCGGTCGCAGGATCCCGGCGAGCACGTGCAGCAGCGTCGTCTTGCCGGAGCCGGACGGCCCCATGACGGCGAGGCTCTCGCCGGCGCGGATCGTCAGGTCGACGCCGCCGAGCGCGGGCGGCCCGGCGGAGGCCCCGGAGCGGCCGTAGGTCATGACGAGGTCCCGGGCGACGAGGTCGCGGGCCGGGTCGGGCGACGGCGCCCCTGCCGGGCGCGAGGGGGCCTGGGCGCCGGTGAGGCCGACGGTGGGCCTGACAGGCGGGGTGACGGTGGGGGAGGCGGGGGAAGCTGGGCGCTCGGGCGCACCGGACGGCGTACGGGCTGGGTCGTAGTAGCTCATGGACCCAGCCTCGCCGCGGTGGGCCGGGTCCCACATCGGGCCGTGGTCGCCTCCCGGGCGGGACGGCATACGACCCCGGTATGACGACCGGGACGCGGGCGTACGACGAAGGGGCCGGGGACGTGGTGTCCCCGGCCCCTTCGGCCGTGCTGGCGGATCGCTGCGGTCAGCGCTCCGTGCCGGTCAGCCCCGCGTCGGGGTAGACCTGGTCGTCGGGCACGGGCGGGCCGGCCGTGATGTTGACCCCGAGCGCCTCGTCGAGGGCAGCGCCCTCGGGAAGCTCCGGGAGGTCGTCGGCCGGGCGGTGCGCGGCGTCCGGGTGGGCCATGTCGGAGAAGGTGAACGTCTCCGCCTTGCCCTCGCCCTCGGTGTCGACCTTGACGTACTGGCCGGAAGCGAAGTCCCCGAACAGGATCCGCTCCGACAGGGCGTCCTCGATCTCGCGCTGGATGGTGCGGCGCAGCGGACGCGCACCGAGCACGGGGTCGTAGCCCTTCTTGGCGAGCAGGTCCTTGGCGGACTGCGTGAGCTCCATGCCCATGTCCTTGTCCTTGAGCCGCTTGTCGAGCTTGGCGATCTCGAGGTCGACGATCTGGATGATCTCGTCGCGGCTCAGGTGCGGGAAGACGATGGTGTCGTCGACACGGTTGAGGAACTCGGGCCGGAAGTGCTGCTTGAGCTCGTCGGTGACCTTCGCCTTCATCCGCTCGTAGTCCGAGCGGCTGTCGGGTCCGGCCGAGAAGCCCATGTTGGCCTTGGAGATGTCCCGCGTGCCGAGGTTGGTCGTCATGATGATGACGGTGTTCTTGAAGTCGACCATCCGACCCTGCGAGTCGGTGAGGCGGCCGTCCTCGAGCACCTGCAGCAGCGAGTTGAAGATCTCCGGGTGTGCCTTCTCGACCTCGTCGAAGAGCACGACGGAGAACGGCTTGCGGCGCACCTTCTCGGTGAGCTGGCCGCCCTCCTCGTAGCCGACGTAGCCGGGAGGCGAGCCGAAGAGGCGGCTCACCGTGTGCTTCTCGGAGTACTCGGACATGTCGAGCTGGATCAGCGCGTCCTCGCTGCCGAAGAGGAACTCGGCGAGCGTCTTGGCGAGCTCGGTCTTACCGACACCGGTGGGGCCGGCGAAGATGAACGAGCCACCCGGACGACGCGGGTCCTTGAGGCCTGCACGGGTGCGGCGGATCGCCTGGGACAGCGCCTTGACGGCGTCGTCCATGCCGACGATGCGCTTGTGCAGCTCGTCCTCCATGTGGAGCAGTCGGCTCGACTCCTCCTCGGTCAGCTTGAAGACCGGGATGCCGGTGCTGGCCGCCAGGACCTCGGCGATGAGCTCCTCGTCGACCTCGGCCACGACGTCCATGTCGCCCGACTTCCACTGGGCCTCACGGGCGGCCTTCTCCTGGCGCAGGCGCTTCTCGTCGTCGCGGACGCGGGCCGCGCGCTCGAAGTCCTGACCGTCGATGGCCGACTCCTTCTCGCGCACGAGCGCGGCGATCTTCTCGTCGAACTCGCGCAGGTCCGGCGGAGCCGTCATCCGACGGATGCGCAGTCGCGCGCCCGCCTCGTCGATGAGGTCGATGGCCTTGTCGGGCAGGAAGCGGTCGTTGACGTAGCGGTCGGCCATGTTGGCGGCCGCGACGAGCGCACCGTCGGTGATCGTCACGCGGTGGTGGGCCTCGTAGCGGTCACGCAGACCCTTGAGGATCTCGATCGCGTGCGGCAGCGTCGGCTCCTGCACCTGGATCGGCTGGAAGCGCCGCTCGAGGGCCGAGTCCTTCTCGATGTGCTTGCGGTACTCGTCGAGCGTCGTCGCACCGATCGTCTGCAGCTCACCACGGGCGAGCATCGGCTTGAGGATCGACGCGGCGTCGATGGCGCCCTCCGCGGCACCTGCACCGACGAGCGTGTGGATCTCGTCGATGAAGATGATGATGTCGCCGCGGGTGCGGATCTCCTTGAGGACCTTCTTCAGCCGCTCCTCGAAGTCACCGCGGTAGCGGCTGCCGGCCACGAGCGAGCCGAGGTCGAGGGTGTAGAGCTGCTTGTCCTTGAGCGTCTCGGGCACCTCACCCTTGACGATGTCCTGGGCGAGACCCTCGACGACGGCGGTCTTGCCGACGCCGGGCTCGCCGATGAGGACGGGGTTGTTCTTGGTGCGGCGGGACAGCACCTGCATGACCCGCTCGATCTCTTTCTCACGGCCGATGACCGGGTCGAGCTTGCCCTCACGGGCAGCCTGCGTGAGGTTGCGACCGAACTGGTCGAGCACGAGGGAGCCCGCGGGCGTCCCCTCGGCCTGGCTCTGGCCGACACCGGCGCCGGCCTTCTCGCCGCCCTGGCCACCCTGGTAGCCGGAGAGCAGCTGGATGACCTGCTGGCGGACCTTGTTGAGCTCCGCGCCGAGCTTGACGAGGACCTGGGCGGCGACGCCCTCGCCCTCGCGGATCAGGCCGAGCAGGATGTGCTCGGTGCCGATGTAGCTGTGGCCGAGCTGGAGCGCCTCGCGGAGCGAGTACTCGAGGACCTTCTTCGCGCGGGGCGTGAAGGGAATGTGACCGGTGGGGGCCTGCTGCCCCTGGCCGATGATCTCCTGGACCTGGGCCCGGACCGCTTCGAGCGAGATGTCGAGCGATTCGAGGGCCTTCGCGGCGACGCCTTCGCCTTCGTGGATCAGACCCAGGAGGATGTGCTCGGTCCCGATGTAGTTGTGGTTGAGCAGGCGAGCTTCCTCCTGCGCGAGGACAACCACCCTTCGGGCCCTGTCGGTGAACCGTTCGAACATGTTCTTCTCCTGACTGATCGAGAGACATCTCGATGCTATCTGTGCCCGCTGTGGACGAGCACACCCCGACCAACGCCGGTGGTGTCCCTCCTGTTCCCCATCCTGAGCGTGATCGGCTCAGGTTCAGCCGCTGTTCGCCGTGAGCGGACAGATGCCGTGAGGCGTGTCGTGATCCTTGCGTATGCCGTGTCGTACCCGCCCAGTGTCCGCCCGCTCTGTTGCCGGCGCGTTTCACATCCGTCTCGCACGGGTCGCCGAGGTCGGGTCATGCCGGCAGGGCGAGGTCGCCCGACCTGCTCGGGAAGTGTCGGCGCCACTCGTGCCGGAGCCGGGGCACCGGCATACCTGCTCGGCGCATGGCCCGCGTGATCCTCGCGAGCGTGTTCGCCGGTGTCGAGTAGATGTCCCGGGACACGACCACGAGCCGGCGGATCTGCTCGTCGTCCAGCGCCTCGTCGCGGCCGATGTCACTGAGCCACTGCTCGTCCGACTCGGCGTGCTGCCTGCCGTCGTACTCGATGATCAGTCGGAAGGGGAGGTAGGAGAGGTCGTAGCGCCGCAACAAGGTCCCGCCGTCGTCGTGCACCCGGTGGTCCACCTCGGGCTCGGGAAGCCCGGCGAGGACGATGAGCAGCCGCAGGCGCGTCTCCATCGGCGAGTCGACGCCGGCTCTCACGAGCCTTGCCGCTCGCCGGGCCAGCCTCGAGTGGGGGCCGCGGTGCTTCTCAGCCACGTCAACCAGCTCGTCAGGTGTGAATTGCTTCTTGCGGACCAACGAGTCCCCGAGTACGACGAGATCCACGAGACCGAGCACATGACTCATGTCGAGAAAGGTCTGCGCCGGGCCGGTGACGGGCAGACCCATCCAACGGACCACGTGCTGTCGCGCCTTGGCACGGTGAGCCGCGATGCCGAGACACTGGGCACGCATCCTCGGATACGTCACGTGGACGTCAGGGTTGTCCGGAACGACGCCGCCCCACAGCCGGGCCGCGGTGTGATGGGAGAGGTAGCTGCTCGGCTCGGCCAACAGCAGGGCTGCCTCGGCGAGCAGCCGAGGGGTCACGCGGGTCTCGGCGGTGACGTAGACCCCACGGAAAAGTGCGCGATGCGTTCGCCGGAAGCGCCATGCGCTCAGCGTGTCGTCTCCGTCACTCGTGCGCAGAAACGGCTGGTCGGTGCCGGGGCTGTCGGCGGGCTTCATGACGTCACTGTGCGACACCGGACCCGCGCTCGTTGTAGGTCATCCACAGCCGCCCAAACCTCTGAGCGCCAAGGCCACCGGGGCGGACTTGTGGTGGCCGAGTGCGGTCGCTGGGCCCCTTTCGCCCGCCAGGGCGGAGTTGTCGTGGTCCCGGGTCTCGGGTGCGTCGGTCGGGTCCGCCCCGGTGGAGTTGATGTGGTCGGGGAGGGCCTCCGGGCGTGTGCCGGTTGGCCGGGTCCGGGTCCGGGTCCGGGTCCGGGTTCGGGTTCGGGTCCGGGTCCGGGTTCGGGTTCGGGTCCGGGTTCGGGTCAGGGGTTGGGGTCAGGGGTTGGGGTTGGGGTCGGGGTCGAGGTCGGGGTGGGGGTGGGCGAAACGGTCGTGGAGGTCGCGGACCTCGGCCTCAAGCTCGGGGGCCGGCCCGTCGACGACAGCGCCCGGCACGACGTCGCGGATCGACAGCGCCGCGACCGGCGACGGGGCCGAGCCCCACGCCGACCGCCACGCGGTCAGCTGGGCCGAGCTCACGGCATACGCGATCCGGCCGAGGCCGACCCACGCGTGCGCTGCTGAGCACATGGGACAGTGCTCGCCCGAGGTGTAGACGGTCGCGGCCGCCCGCGCCGAGGCGGTCAGGTGGGCACCCGCCCAGCGCGCGATGGCGAACTCGGGGTGCTGGGTGGCCTCGAGCGCGAGGACGTGGTTGTGGTCCTCGAAGAGCACCTCGCCGTCGCCCGACACGAGGACGGAGCCGAACGGCTCGTCCCCACGCTCCAGGGCCAGGCGCGCGAGCGAGACCGCCCGGCGCAGGTGCTCGAGGTCGGTGGCGTCGAGGCTCATGCGACCCTCCCGGTGACGAGGGCGAACGTGACGAAGGCGCCGCCGTCGGCCTCGAGCATCCCCTGCACCGCCGAGGTCGGCTGTCCCTTGAGCTCCATGACGGCACGTTCCCACAGCAGCCAGTTCGCGCACGCGTCCGGCTGGTTGCGGGCCGTGACGGTCGTGAAGGCGCGGCTGAACTCCCACTGGCTGCGCAGCCAGTCCGCCGTGTGCCATGCCGCGGACTCGGCGCCGACGACGCGGTCGATGTGCTCGGGGATCTCGCCCAGCTCGCGCACCTCGGTCGTCAGGGCGGGCGTCGCGACCCCGAGCTGGCCGCCCGGCTTGAGGAAGGTCGCGAGGTAGGGCGGGTAGTGGTCGCCGGTGCCGAAGTACTCCCACGCGTCGATGCTGAGGATGGCGTCGAACGAGCCCCGGCCGAAGGGGAGCGCGTGCGCGTCGACCCGCATCGCGAGGACGCGGTCGTCGACGCCCTCCTTGCGGAAGACCGCGGCAGCCTCGGTGGGGTCGACCCACAGGTCGGCGGCCACGACGCTGACGCCGTACTCCCGCGCGAGGAAGACCGACGTCGCGCCCAGCCCCGAGCCGAGGTCGAGGACGCGCATGCCGGGCCGGAGGTCGAGGTCGGCGGCGAGGTCCTCGAGCAGCCACAGCGGGTGGGGGCCCATGTCGAGGTCGACGAGCCACTTCGCGTCGTAGCCGTTCGACTTCGGGTAGGCGTCGCGGGTCAGGTGGTCGAGGGCTGGCATGACCCGATCCTCCGGGACGAACCCCGATGGCGTCGACCCGGTTCCATGCGGCGAGAAGCGGCCTCTCGACCGTGACCGGGCTGCCACACGTGGCCCGTCGACGGTCGGCGCGGCGCCTTGTCGCGTCAGGGCGCGGCCACGAGGCGCTCCGGGGTGAGGTCGGCGAGCGACGTGCACCCCGTGAGCGCCAGCTGGAGGTCGAGCTCGGCACGCAGGTTGCGCAGCACCTGCGACACCCCGTCGGCGCCGGCGAGGGCCAGACCGTAGACGTGTGGTCGCCCGATGCCGACGGCCGAAGCGCCCAGCGCCAGGGCGACGAACGCGTCTGCGCCGCAACGGATCCCGCTGTCGAAGATCACCGGCGCGTCCGACCCTGCGCCGCGCACGGCCTCGACGACGCCGGGCAGGGCGTCGAGCGCGGCGACCGACCGGTCGACCTGCCGGCCGCCGTGGTTGGAGACGTAGACGCCGTCGACCCCGGCGTCCACGGCGCGTCGGGCGTCGTCGGGGTGCAGGATCCCCTTGAGCACGATCGGCAGGCTCGTCATGGCCCGCAGCCGCGGTAGGTCGTCCCACGTCAGCGAGGGTCGGCTGAAGACGTCGAGGAACGTCTCGACCGCGGCGCGCGGCTCGGGCGCCGTGAGGTTGTGCCGGGTGTCGCCCGGGTGGTTGCGGCTGATAGACACGAGCGTCGCGACCGCGGCCGGCGTGGGTCGCGGTCGGACCGCCGGCCCGGCGGCCGCCACCCGCTCGCGGACGAGCCGCTGGAAGACGGGGTCCGACGTGTACTGGGCGATGCCCTCGCCGCGGGCGAACGGCAGGTGCCCCAGGTCGAGGTCGCGTGGACGCCAGCCGAGGTATGCCGTGTCGAGGGTGACGACGAGGGCGTCGCTGCCGCACGCCTCGGCGCGCGAGACGAGGCTCTCGACGAGGTCGTCGTCGCTGCTCCAGTAGAGCTGGTACCAGTGCCCCGAGCCGGCGAGGGTGCGCGCGACGTCCTCCATCGGCACCGAGGCCTGGGTGCTGAGGATCTGGGTGACGCGCTGCTCGCGGGCGCCGTGGGCGACGGCGAGGTCGGCCTCGTCGTCGGCCATCGACAGGACCCCCACCGGGGCGACGAGGAAGGGGCTCTCGTGGCGACGCCCGAAGAGCTCGACGGACGTGTCGCGCTCGGTCGTGTCGACGAGCATCCGGGGCACGACGCGCCACCTCGAGAAGGCTGAGACGTTAGCGTCGGCGCTCGCCTCGGAGCCGGCCGAGCCTGCGACGTAGGCGAACCCGCGCTTCGACATGACCTTGCGGGCCGCCAGCTCGAGCTGCGTGCCGTCGGTCGGGACCGCCGGGCGGCGGCCGAAGGCACCGGCCCGGTAGATGGCCGACTGGACGGTCCGTCCGATGCCCTCCTGCGGCATACGAGCTCCTCTGGTCGCACGGGCCCGGGCCGCGACGGTGCGGTCCGGGTGCTGCGCCCATCCTGCTATGTGGTCGACCCGGGGGTCACCACGAGATCGAGATGTTCTCGCGCCACCAGCGCTCGAGCTCCGTGACGGGCCGCGTGGGCTCGACCGGCTCGGCAGCGCCGCGGCTCCACAGCCGCAGGTAGAGGTCGACGGGGTCGCCGGCCAGGACGTGGTCGGCGTCGGCCCCACCCGAACCACCGGACCCCGAGCGGACCCGGCTGGTCCGGATCGGCCGGCCGGTGTCGAGGTCGACGAGCCAGGCGACGTCGGCGCCGTCGGGGCGCACGAGCAGCCGGGTCGGGGCGCCGGGTGAGGCTCCCTCGTTGCGGCGGGTGACGAAGCCGACGAGCAGCTCGTCGATGCCGTCGAGCGCGACGGCGGGCCGGATCCACGTCTCGTCGGCGCGCGCGGGCCGTCCGAGCCGGGCCCCGAGCGCGTCGACGGCGTGGACCGTCGTCTCGTGGCACTGCCGGCGCGTCCAGAAGAGCCGCGGGGCAGGCGCGTCCTTGAGGAACACGACCGCGTCGAGGTCGTCCGGCGCATCGACGATCGCCTGCAGCAGCGCCGTCGCCCCGTCGTCGAACCAGCCGAGCACGTCGGCGGACCGGCGCCCCTCGCGCTCGAGCGGCTCCGGCTCGACGGGCTCGCCGCGCAGGTGGCTCGCGGCCCAGCGGTGGACCATGCCCTGGTGGGCGACGAGGTCGAGCACCGTCCAGTCGGGGCACGTGGGGACGGGTGCGTCGAGGCCAGCAGCCATCGCGTTGGCGCGCAGCACGGTCGCGGCACCCCCGAGGGCCTCGCCGAGGTCGTCGAGGCTCAGGCCGAGTGGTCCGGGCGCGGCGAGGGCGGCGTCGTCGATCGTGGACATCAGAGTCCCTGCACGTCCCGGGCCAGCAGCGCGAGCGCGGTCGACCCCTTGTCGGTGGCGACCTTCGCGTCGCCGGACGAGTAGGTGAGGCGCACGAGCACGTTGCCCACCTGCACGACGCCGACGTAGTCGTGGCGCGTCTCGTCCGGGGACGTCCGGGTCACGTCGACCCGGCCGAGCGGCATACCCTCCGCCACGTCGCGGCGCTGGTTGGCGATGGTCGTCGTGACGCCCTTGGCCGGCCGGGGCGCCCGGCACACCTGCGCCGCGACGAGCAGCGGCTCGGCCGCCTTCGCGGCCGACGAGAGGTCGGGGAAGGTGATCGCGGCGACGTCGGCGCGGACTCCTCCGGGCCCCTCCCAGGAGCGGGCGTATGCCGTCGGGCCGACGTCCCGGGCCACGGTGGGCCCGTTCGGGCACGACGTGAGGACGGCCTCCGTCACCGACTCGTCGTCCGTGCGGGTGAGCCCCCTGAGGTCGTGGCCACGGAGGTAGGAGGCGACGGCGGCGGTGGCGTGCACGCGGGGTGGCACGACGCTCGAGGGCGGCGTGAGCGGCGCGTCGTCAGCGGCTGGGCTCGTCGGGGCGCCGGTGGCGCCTGCCGTTCCGGTCGCGCCTGCCGGGCGGGTGGCGGCGGACGGCGTCGCGACCGGCTGGCCGCACGCGGCGAGCACGAGAGGCAGCGCTGCGGCCGCGAGGGCGGCGGGCGCGGGTCGTCGGGTGGCGGTCGGGCGAGCCATGGCAGCGAGTCTGCCGCATGCCCCGAGGAGGACTCCGAGGGACCGGGCGGGCGGCGTGCGTGCCGCAGGAGCGGAGGGGACCGGCGGGCGCTGGCTGCCGGCGGCGGTAGATTTGCCCGGCGGGACGGTCACCACCGTCCGCCGCCGTGACCCGAGCGACATCCCGAGCACCACCCGGAGGCCCCCGTGGACGCCAGCGACCTGCTGCGCAACTCGCTCCTGCAGCTGTCCAAGCAGGAGAAGATCCGAGACGTCATCGAGAAGGCGCCCGTGTCGCGCTCGGTCGTCAAGCGCTTCGTGCCCGGTGCCGAGCGTGCCGACGTCGTCGGGGCCGCCTCCGAGATCGCGGCGTCCGGCCGCCTCTCGACGATCGACTACCTCGGCGAGGACACGACCGACCTCGCCCAGGCCCGGCACACGCGCGACGCCTACCTCTCGCTGCTGACGGCGCTGCGCGACCAGGGCCTCACCGAGGGCGGCTCCGTCGAGGTATCGCTCAAGCTGAGCGCGCTCGGGCAGGCGCTGCCGGGCGACGGCAACGCCATCGCCCTCGACCACGCCCGTGAGATCTGCGAGCTGGCCAAGCAGGGCGGCACGACCGTGACCCTCGACATGGAGGACCACACGACCACCGACCTGACCCTCGACGCCCTGCGCGAGCTGCGGGCCGACTTCCCGACCGTGGGCGCCGTCGTGCAGGCCTACCTCTACCGCACCGAGGCCGACTGCCGGGACCTCGCCCACGCCGGGTCCCGTGTCCGGCTCTGCAAGGGCGCCTACAAGGAGCCCGAGTCGGTCGCCTTCCAGTCCGGAGCCGACGTCGACAAGTCCTACGTCCGGTGCCTCAAGATCCTCATGCAGGGCGAGGGCTACCCGATGGTGGCCTCGCACGACCCGAGGCTCATCGAGATCGCCGGCGCGCTCGCGGGCCAGGCCGGTCGCGACCCGAGGTCGTTCGAGTACCAGATGCTCTACGGCATCCGCCCCGAGGAGCAGAAGCGGATCTCCGACCGCGGCGACCAGATGCGCGTCTACATCCCCTACGGCCAGGAGTGGTACGGCTACCTCATGCGCCGGATGGCCGAGAAGCCCGCCAACGTCATGTTCTTCCTGCGCGGCGTCGCGACCAAGAGCTGAGCGGAGACCCACGATGACGACGACGGCCATCTTCGGCGCGGGGGTCATGGGCGAGACCCTCGTCTCCGGCCTCATCCGCTCGGGCCGCACGCCCGGCGACCTCGTCGTCACCGGACGCACGCCGGAGAAGGTCAACGCCCTCGCCGAGCGCCACGGGGTGCGGGTGCTGGCCAACGCCGAGGCGGCCGACGTCGCCGACACGCTCGTGCTGTGCGTCAAGCCGCAGGACATGGCGGCGCTGCTCGACGAGATCCACGACCACGTCGCCCCCGGCAACGCCGTCATCTCGCTGGCTGCCGGCATCACGACGGAGTTCCTCGAGTCGCGGCTGCCCGAGGGCACGTCGGTGATCCGCGTCATGCCCAACACCCCGGCGCTCGTCGACCAGGGGATGGCCGGCATCTCGCCCGGCAGCCACTGCACCGACGACCACCTCGCCGAGGCCGAGGCGCTGCTCAGCTCGTGCGGCCGGGTCGTCCGGCTCGCCGAGAAGCACCTCGACGCCGTCACGGCGATCTCCGGCAGCGGCCCCGCCTACATCTTCTACGTCGTCGAGGCGATGATCGAGGCCGGCGTCGTGCTCGGTCTGCCGCGGGCCACGGCCACCGAGCTCGTCGTGCAGACGCTCTACGGGGCGGCGACGATGCTCAAGGAGACCCGGGAGCACCCGACGGTCCTGCGCGAGCAGGTCAGCTCGCCCGGCGGCACGACGGTGGCGGCGCTGCGCCAGCTCGACGACCACAAGGTCCGGGCCGCGTTCGTCACGGCCATCGAGGCCGCAGCGGCCCGCTCGAAACAGCTGGCGTCCGGGCAGGTCTGAGGGCATCGTGGGGTGATGGCCGAGCCCCACACCCACGACCAGCGCCTCCACCTGCACCCCGTCTCGCCGGAGGACTGGGAGTCGCACCGCGACGTCCGGCTCGCGATGCTCCAGGAGGCCCCCGACGCCTTCTGGTTCACCTATGCCGACGAGGCCGCCTACGACGAGGCCGACTGGCGCCAGCGGATCGAGGGCGCCTGGCTCGTGCAGGCCCGTGACGCCTCGGGGGTGCTCGGCAGCGCGGGGCTCGGTTCCCACTGGGAGCCCGAGCGGGCCACGACCGCAACGCTGTTCGGCATGTACGTCGCCCCGGAGGCCCGCGGGCGTGGTGTCGGCGAGGCCCTGGTCCGAGCCGTCCTCGAGCAGGCGAGGCGCCTCGGCAAGACCGAGGTCGTGCTCGAGGTGACGAGCTCCAACGTGGTCGCCGAGGGGTTGTACGCGCGGTGCGGGTTCGTGCGCACCGGCGCGGTCCACGACCACCCGCGGCGCCCGGACCTGCGCGAGATCGAGATGGTCCACCGCTTCTGAGTCACCCTGTCGGCCAGTCGGTCCCGAGGTGCACCCGAACGTTCACCGCCCCGCGGGTGCGGTCCGACAGGCTGTCGTGCGAAGGTGGACCCATGAGCGACATCACCGTGCGTCCCCTCGGCGAGGACGACTGGGAGGACTACCGTTCCGTCCGCCTCGCCGCACTGCGTGAATCGCCCGAGGCGTTCGTGGCTTCGGTCGACGAGGAAGAGTCCTATGGCGAGGACTTCTGGCGTGAACGCATGCAGCGCTCCGCACGGCTCGTGGCCGAGCGTGGCGGCCGCGCCGTCGGCGTGGTGAGCATCGGCACCGCCAAGGAGAGCGACGGCACGGCCGGCGAGCTCTTCGGGCTGTGGGTGCGCCCCGAGGCCCGCGGCTCGGGCGTCGCCACCCACCTCGTCAAGGACGGCGCCTCCCTCGCCGCCGAGCGCGGTCACTCCCACCTCGTCTACTGGGTCGGCACCGAGAACGGCCGTGCCGTCGCCTTCGCGAGCGGCATGGGCTTCCGCCCCACCGACTACCGCCGGCCGATGGGTGTCGTCAGCGAGGAGGACGGCGAGGAGGAGATCGCCATGGTCCTGCCGCTCGGCGTCGACCACGGACCGACGCTGCGCCTCTGAGCCGGCGGCGCGCTCCGGCCGCAATGCGTTTCACGAACCCACCGTCCCCGCGCTCGGGACGGTGGGTTCGTCTGTGCCGGAAGCGAGCCCGGCGTCAGGGGCGCGCGGCGAAACGCTCGATGAGCTCGACGGGCCCGCTGACGATGAGCATGTGGTGCGCCGAGATCTTCGTCTGCGGGACGGCATACGTGAAGTCCTCGCCCGGTGCCTTGACGCCGACGACGGTGACGCCGTACTTGCGGCGGATCTGGCTCTGCTCCAGCGTGAAGCCGATCGTCTCGGCCGGCGGCTTCAGCTTGACGATGGCGAAGCCGTCGTCGAACTCGATGTAGTCGAGCATCTTGCCGTTGACGAGGTGGGCCACGCGGCGACCGGAGTCGGCCTCGGGCGAGATGACGTGGTGCACCCCGATGCGGTCGAGGATGCGCTTGTGCTCGGGTGAGAGGGCCTTCGCCCAGATCGAGGGGACGCCCGCGTCGACGAGGTTGGCCGCTGCGAGGACCGACGACTCGACGGACGAGCCGATGCCGACGATCGCGATCCGCGGCTGCGCGTGGCGGATCATGTCGAGTGCCGTCGACTGCGCCATGTCGGCGTGCACGACCTTGGCCACCTTGTTGACGTAGCTCTCGGCGATGGCGTTGTCGCGCTCGACGGCGATGACCCGGTGGCCGAGCTTGGTGAGCTCGAGAGCGACGGCCGAGCCGAAGCGTCCCAGCCCGATGACGATGACGTCGTCGTCGAAGAGCCGGTTGCGGCCCATGGGTGTTACCTCCGTCGTCCGTGGCGCGTTTCCGCGATAGCGTCTCAATCATGCCAACTCAGGCCCGGGTCGTCTGGGACTCCTCCTTCACGAGGTACGACTTCGGCCCCACGCACCCGATGGCGCCCGCTCGCCTGGACCTCACGGCCCGGCTCTGCGACGCCCTCGGTGTCTTCGACGTCGACGGCGTCGAGGTGGTCGGCGCCGAGGTGGCCACCGACGAGCTGCTGGCCACCGTCCACGACGACGACTACGTCGCCGCGGTCAAGGCCGCCTCGACCGACCCCTCCGCTGCCGACGACGCGTACGGCCTCGGCACCGAGGACGACCCGGCCTTCGTCGACATGCACGATGCCAGCGCCCGGGTCGTGTCCGGCACGGTCGACAGCTGTCGCGCCGTCTGGGAGGGCGAGGCCGAGCACGCCGTGAACTTCACGGGCGGCCTGCACCATGCGATGCGCGGCAAGGCGAGTGGCTTCTGCGTCTACAACGACATCGCCGTCGGCATCCAGTGGCTCCTCGACCACGGCGCCGAACGTGTCGCCTACGTCGACGTCGACGTGCACCACGGCGACGGCGTCGAGCGGATCTTCTGGGACGACCCCAAGGTGCTGACGATCTCGGTCCACGAGACCGGCCGGGCCCTCTTCCCGGGCACCGGGTGGCCCAGTGACATCGGTGGTCCCGACGCGGAGGGCACCGCCGTCAACGTCGCGCTGCCGCCCGGCCTCAGCGACGCCGGCTGGCTGCGCGCCCTGCACGCCGTCGCCATGCCACTCATCCGCGCCTTCAAGCCCGACGTGCTCGTGACCCAGCACGGGTGCGACACCCACGCGGAGGACCCCCTCGCGCACTTCGCCGTCACGGTCGACGCGCAGCGGGCCGCGGCCGACGCGCTCCACCGCCTCTCGCACGAGGTGTGCGAGGGCCGCTGGGTCGCCCTCGGAGGTGGCGGCTACGAGGTGATCGGTGTCGTGCCCCGCACGTGGACGCACCTGACGGCCATCGCCGCCCACGCCCCCATCCCGACGAGCACCCCGGTCCCCGAGGACTGGCGTGCCCACGTCGAGCAGATCTTCGGCCGTCCGGGTCCGCGACGGATGGGCGACCTGACCGCCGAGGACGGGCCGCTCTGGTGGCGCTCGTGGGAGATGGGCTACGACCCCGCGAGCGAGGTCGACCGCGCCGTCATGGCGACGCGCACGGCCGTCTTCCCGCTGCACGGGCTCGACGTCCACTTCGACTGAGTTCTTGGCACTCCGCTTCGCGTCGCGCGTGCCTCGGCGCCCTTCAGGCGTCGCCTTCCTCCGCTTCGCTCGCTCGTTCCTCGCTCGCTGCGCTGTGCCTTTGGCGCCTCGCTTCGCTGCGGCGCGTGCCGCGGCGCCCCTTTGACGTTGCCTTCCTCCGCTTCGCTCGCTCGTTCCTCGCTCGCTGCGCTGCGTCCAGGCAACGTCGGCGCCGCGGCTCTGTTGTCTGCGTCTCGTGTAGCTGCTTGTTTCCGGGAGGACGCCGGCGCCGGGCGTGGCCTGACAATCGGGTTGGTGGGCGGCGGGCTGAGCGCCTACCCTTGGCGCACGGCGACGACGGGCCTGACGATCCTGAGCCGAGCAGGACCAGAGGCCGTCCGCGATCCGCGGCGGCGAAGGTGTGGTGGCACAGCGACATTCCCCATCGCCCACACCTCCGGGGCACCAACCCTCTGGAGGTGAACGGAATGCAACCAACCCAACCCACGACCCTTGCTCCGCGCGTGCTCGCGCGGGACCTCGCGTCCGTCGAACCCGGCGAGCGGGTCACGCTCGCCGGCTGGATCCACCGGCGCCGTGTCCTCGCGAGCGTCACGTTCCTCGTGCTGCGCGACCGCTCGGGCCTGGCCCAGGTCGTCGTCAAGGACCGCGAGACCGTCGACCAGCTCTCGGGTCTGCCCGAGGAGACCGTCGTCGAGGTGACCGGCACCGTGTCGGCCAACGAGTCGGCCCCCGGCGGTGCCGAGCTCGTGGAACCGGGGATCACCCCGCTCACCGAGCCGGCGGTCGCGCCACCCACCGAGCTGTGGCGCCCGACCTTCGGCGCCGGGCTGCCCACGCACCTCGACCACGCGGCGGTGACCCTGCGCCACCCGCGCCACCGGGCTGCCTGGCAGCTCGCGAGCGCGTCGATGCGAGGCTTCCGCGCTGCGCTCGGAAGCCTCGAGTTCACCGAGATCGCGACCCCGAAGCTCGTCGGCACGGCCACCGAGTCGGGGGCCAACGTCTTCACCGTCGACTACTTCGGACGCACGGCCTACCTCGCGCAGAGCCCGCAGCTCTACAAGCAGATGCTCGTCGGGGTCTTCGAGCGGGTCTTCGAGGTCGGTCCGGTCTTCCGGGCCGAGCCGCACGACACGGTGCGCCACCTCGCGCAGTACACCTCGCTCGACGCCGAGCTGGGCTTCATCCGTGACCACCACGACGTGCTCGCCGTCCTGCGCGAGGCGATCGCGGGCATGGTCGAGGGCATCCGGGAGTATGCCGCCGACGCCGCTGCGCTCCTGGGCGTGGAGCTGCCGCAGGTGCCGGAGCAGTTCCCCGTCATCCACTTCAGCGATGCCCTCGCGAAGGTCGGCGCCGACCCGGACGAGCCCGACCTCAGCCCCGCGCACGAACGCGCGCTCAGTGAGTGGGCCAAGACGGCATACGGCTCGGACTTCCTTGCGGTGGAGGGCTATCCGATGGGCAAGCGGCCCTTCTACACGCACCCTCAGCCGGGCGACGAGCGGTGGAGCAACAGCTTCGACCTGCTCTTCCGCGGGCTCGAGCTGACGACCGGAGGGCAGCGCCTGCACCGGCCCTCGGACTACGCCGCGGCGATGGAGCGCACCGGGACCGACCCCGCGGTCCTGGCCGGCTACCTCGACGCCTTCGCCCACGGCATGCCTCCGCATGGCGGGTTCGCCATCGGTCTGGAAAGGTGGGTCGGGCGGCTGACGGGTGCCGAGAACATCCGCGAGGTGACCCTCTTCCCGCGTGACCTGCACCGCCTGGAGCCATGACGAGTCGGGAGATCCACAGCGATCTCACCGGCGTGTCGAGTTGCGCGTGATCGATTCGTTCTCCGGTTCGCTTCCCCTCCAGTCACATCTGCCCCTAATGTTGCTTCTTGCACCTGCGTGCAGTTTCGCCGGAGGGGAAGCCGTCGACGCGCGGGTGCAAACCCACCGAAGATCGGGGTAACACATGTCGAATGAGCGCCAGCTCGCCGAGGTGCGGTTTCTGACCGTCGCCGAGGTCGCCTCGATCATGCGCGTGTCGAAGATGACCGTCTACCGGCTCGTCCACGGCGGAGACCTTCCGGCCGTACGCGTCGGCCGCTCCTTCCGGGTTCCGGAGGATGCGGTGCACAAGTACCTCCAGACGTCCTTCATCGACACCGCGTGACAGCAGCGTCACCACGCACCCGAGGGGGCGGCCGCGACCACCCGGTCCGGCCGCCCCCTCGGCGTTGGCGCAGGTGGGCGCGTCGACGCGCTTTTGGGTTAGGGAGCCCGCACGCGCTACCCTGTGAGCCTGTTCGGCTCGTGAAGTTCGACCTACCCTTCTCCGAGGGGTGTCGACGCAGGTCGGCACCAGCTCAGTTCGAGGACACGTCTCACGACAAGGACAAACATGGGTTCTGTCATCAAGAAGCGCCGCAAGCGGATGGCGAAGAAGAAGCACCGCAAGCTGCTGCGCAAGACGCGCCACCAGCGTCGCAACAAGAAGTGACCTGACCAGCTCAGGTATACCGGCGGGATCGCCCCGCACGCTCTCGACCCTCACCTCCGGTGGGGGTCGTTCGCGTTCCCGGGGTCAGTCGGACACCGAGCCTCGACGAGGGCCGACGGGAGCGCCGATGGAGAGCCGCGACACATCCGACCATCAGGTGCCACGCCCGGGTACGGATCGAGCAGGGTCTCGGTAGGCTGCGAGGGCGGGGGAGCGAGAACTCCTCCGCAGCGCGCGCCATCCTCGAGCCCGATCGAGCAGCGCCCGTGCACGACGTCCGCACCGACCGACGACAGGAGGATCCCATGGCCAAGGTCGTCCTGGTCACGGGGGTGTCCCGCTACCTCGGTGGCCTCTACGCCCGAAGGCTCTCGACGGATCCGTCGATCGAGCGCATCCTCGGCGTCGACGTCGTGCCGCCCAAGCACTCCATCGGCCGGGCCGAGTTCGTGCGCGCCGACATCCGCAACCCGATGATCGGGCGCATCATGGCGCAGGCCGAGGTCGACACGGTCGTGCACATGAACGTCATCGCGACGCCCAAGGACTCCGGCGGTCGGGTGACGCAGAAGGAGATCAACGTCATCGGCACGATGCAGCTGCTCGCCGCGTGCCAGAAGTCCGAGTCGGTCTCGCGACTCGTCGTGAAGTCGTCCGCTGCCGTCTACGGCTCCTCGCCCCGCGACCCGGCGATGTTCAGCGAGGACATGAACCCCAAGACCCTGCCGCGCACGGGATTCGGCAAGGACTCCGTGGAGGTCGAGGGCTACGTCCGGGGCTTCTCGCGGCGCCGGCCCGACGTCGAGATCACGATGCTGCGCCTGGCCAACGTCGTGGGACCGAGCATCCACACGGCCATCACCGACTACTTCTCGCTGCCACTCGTGCCGATCCCACTGGGCTACGACGCCCGCTTCCAGTTCATCCACGAGGACGACGCCACGGCGGCCATGATCCTCGCGACCACCGGACCGCCCGCCGGGATCGTCAACGTCGCCGGCGACGGTTTCCTCACCGTGACGCAGTGCACCGCCATCGCGCGGCGCCCCGTCGTCCCGGTGCCGCTCTCGGCCGCCGGTCTCATCGGCACCATCGTCAAGCGCAGCGGCTTCGCCGACTTCTCGTCAGACCAGCTGACCTTCCTCGCCTTCGGCCGGGGTCTCGACACGACCCGGATGCGCTCCGTCCTCGAGTTCGAGCCGCACTTCACCACCCGAGAGGCCTTCGAGGACTACGCGCGTCACCTGCGGCCCGCCGTGCCCGGCGTCGAAGGTGTCGGCGAGGTCGTCAGCGACGCCGCCGGTGGCACCGCCGCAGCCCTCTCCCGCGTCTTCGACAGGATCCAGCCGTGAGCGCCGACCCGAGCAAGGCCGCCGACTCGACGACGTCCGACGCGGCTGAGACGACGAAGGCCACGGCCGCGCCGTCGACCTCCACGACGGGCGCATCGAAGAAGCCGACGGGGACGAAGCCGACGGGGACGAAGCCGACGGGGACGAAGTCGGCGAAGCCGGCCAAGGCGAAGACGCCTAAGACCCCGAAGGCCCCGAAGACGGCGAAGAGGACCGCGCCGGCCACGAAGGCCGAGCCGGCCACGGTCACGAGCGAGAGGCCTGTCGCGACCTCGGGCCGCCCGGCCCGGGGAGCCTTCGCGGCCGGAGCGGCCCGTGCCTCGGGCGAGCGTCGGCGCCGCGCGGGGACGCCCCTCATCCCCACGGCGCCGGTCGAGGTGAGCGCCGCGCGACGCCTCGCGACCGGCGCGGGCGCCGACACCGTCGCCGACGACCTCATCGAGGCAGCGGTGACCGAGGGCCCGACCGAGCCCGAGTCCCGCCCCGTCCGGACGCCGTCGAGCCGGTCCGCGCGCGACGAGGTCCCGAGCGACGGGGGTGACGCCGCCGGACCCGCCGAAGCCTTCGAGTCCGCCGAGCCCGACGAAGCCTTCGAGGTCGCCGACATCACCGAGCCCGGGGACCCCGCCGACACCCTTCCGGCCGAGCCGACACCGCCACGGACCAGGCCGAGCCGCGCGTCGATGCGTTCGCCCCGTCGCGCGGGCGCGGGCGAGCCTGCCCGGCTGCGTGCCGTCCCGCCGGTCGAGGAGGTCGCCCAGCGCGGCGTCCGCCCCGAGACCGAGCCGGAGACACGGCATACGCCCGCTGGAGACGGAGGCGGCTGGGAGCACGCGCTGACGTCGGGGCTGCAGTCGCGGGCCGAGAAGCTCGTCGGCGCGGTGCTCGACGGGGCCGAGCTCAGCTCGGAGTCCCGCCCGGGCCCGGCCGAGCTCGTCGAGCTCGCCGTCAACGTGCTGCGCGCCGCCGCCACCTCGGCCGGGGTGCCCGCCGAGGAGGTCGAGCGCCAGGTCGCCGAGGCCCTCGCCTACCTCCGGCGCCGGCTCACGGGCGACTACGTCGTCGACGAGTTCGGCTTCGACGAGGACTACACCGTCAACGTCCACCTGCCGCTGCTGCGCCCGCTCTACCGCTCGTGGTTCCGGGTCGAGGTGCGCGGCATCGAGAACATCCCCGACGTCGGCGGAGCCCTCGTCGTCGGCAACCACTCCGGCACCATCGCGATGGACTCCCTCATGACGCAGGTGGCCGTCTACGACGAGCACCCACGCAACCGGCACCTGCGGATGCTCGGCGCCGACCTCGTCTTCCAGATGCCCTTCATCGGCACCATGGCCCGGCGCTCGGGCACGACCCTTGCGGCCAACTCCGACGCCGAGCGCCTCCTCAGCAGCGGCGCCCTCGTCGGCGTCTGGCCCGAGGGCTTCAAGGGTGTCGGCAAGCCGTTCAGCGAGCGCTACAAGCTGCAGCGCTTCGGCCGCGGTGGGTTCGTCTCGGCCGCCCTGCGCGCCGGCGTGCCGATCGTGCCGGTGTCGATCGTGGGGGCCGAGGAGATCTACCCGATCCTCGGCAACATGCCCGCCGTCGCCCGGTTGCTCGGGCTGCCCTACGCCCCGATCACGCCGACGTTCCCGCTGCTCGGCCCCCTCGGCATGGTGCCGCTGCCGAGCAAGTGGCTCATCGAGTTCGGGCCGCCCATCGAGACCACGAGCTTCGGGCCCGACGCCGCCGACGACCCCATGCTCGTCTTCGACCTCACCGACCAGGTGCGCGAGACGATCCAGCAGACGCTCTACAGCCTGCTCATGCAGCGCAAGTCCGTCTTCCTCTGACCGGCGCCCGCCCGTGACCGCCGGTCGCGACGGAACCGCGAGGAGACCGACACGCGTTCAGTTCAGGGCAGGATCTTCGTCGGTAGCGGCACCGGCACCGTGGGGGCGCCGAGGGTCACCGACGGCAGCGGGATCGTCGCGCCGGGCAGCGTGACGCCACCGCCGCCGACCCTGATCGTCGAGGACGTGACGCCCACCCCCGGCAGGCTGACCGTGGCACCGGGGAGCGTGACGCCGCCGCCACCGACACCCACGGACGAGCTCGTGACCCCGACGCCGGGCAGGTTGATCGTGCCGCCGGGGAGGGTGACGCCGCCGGTGACGGTGACGCCGGGCACGGAGACGCCGGGCACCGGCACGCCGCCCGGGACGGGCACCGAGACCACCGGGGGCCGCGGTGCCGAGCCGGTGGGCCGTGGGGTCGTCGTGGCCCCGGGTCGAGATGGCGCGGTGCCCGGGGCGGACGTGCCGCTCACCGGGCTGCTGGGCCGGACCGCACCGGGCAGTCGTGCCAGGGCCTGTCGGGCCTGGGTGGCTCGGTCGCCGCACACGCCGCAGGCGGCCAGCTCCCTCAGGGTGGCCACCTGGCCCGCGCCGAGCAGGTCCCGCAGACGCTGCCAGGACGCGAGCGAGCCGGCGGGCACCCGGGCTCGCATCGCGTCGACCTGCGGGATGGCGCGGGTGTAGAAGTCGGCCAGCTCGGTCAGCGCGTCAGCGCGGTGCTCGGTGCGGTAGACCTCCATGAGGATGGTCTGGGCGCGGCCGGTCGCGTCCGTCGCGGCGTCGTAGGCCGTGTCGAGGTCGTGCGTCGACGGCGAGCCTCCGTCGATGAGGTCGCGGGCATCGGCGATGTGCTCCTGCGCCTGGGCGAGGTAGGTCAGGCCCTCGTCGTAGCGGGAGCCCGCCAGCTGGACGGCGGCCCGGTCGAGCAGCTGCTTGACGCCGTAGAGCGCGTCGCCGGGCACGGCCGAGCGGGACGCGAAGCCGAGGGCGCCGCCGATGACGAGGATGCTGGCGGCCGCGGCGGCGATGAACTTCAGCGGTCGCGCCGCCACGCGGAGGATCGACACGGTGCCGCCGTCGCGCGGACCGTCGTCGGCGGCGTCGGCGGCGTCGGCTCGGGCGGGTCCGTCCTCGTCGCCGTCGACCGGGTCTGCGGGTGCGAGGGGGACGAGGGGAGTGACCGCGGTGGCGTCGTCGGCCAGCAGTCGGGCGCGCAGGTCGGAGACGAACTCGGCCCGCGGCGCCAGGCCGGCCTGGTCGACGGCCTGCACGACGTGCAGCACCGCGACGAGCTCGAGGATGCCGGGCTCGGAGACCTGCTCGCCCTCGAGGGCGCGCTGGAGGAGCTCGCCATCGGCGTTCGCACCGAGGTCCATGTCCCTCCTCCGTCTCGAGTCCGTCTGGTTCGTCGTGCTGGTGTGCTGGCTGGTCGTGCTTGCTGGTCCCGCTCGTCGGTCGTCCCGTCAGGGCGTGCCGGGTGCCCTCGCCCGACCCGGCGGCCCCGGCTGGGACGACACGGCACGGCATACGACACGTGGTGCGGCGAGGGGTGGGTGGTGCGGGTCGTTCGTCAGGGGCCGGAGCACCGCCATCGCTGCCACCCCGCCGCCTGCGTTCACACGTTCCACGGTCGCGCCGGTCAGCGCGCCGAGCGTCGGTCCGGGCCCACACGCACCGTCCCTACGCCATGAGAACGACGAGGGGACCGGTGGGGTTACGCGGATCACAGCTCGGCTCCTTCGAGGGCCTTGCGCAGCGCCCGGGTGGCGCGCAGCTGGAGCTGCTTGACGGCCCCCTCGGACTTGTCGAGGATCTTCGCGGTGTCGGCGAGGCTGAGTCCCTGGAGAAAGCGCAGGGTGATGCACTCGGCCTGGTCGGAGCCGAGCTCCTTGATCGCCGAGACGAGGCGCTCGTCGCGCAGCCGGGTCAGCACCTCGGTGTCGGGGGCGTCGACCCGCTCGTCGGCGTCACGCATGTCGGCTGTCGCCACCTCGAACCGGAACTTCGCCGACTTCACGTGGTCGGCGATGAGGTTGCGCGCGATGGTGACGAACCACGCCGCGATGTCCTTGCCCTGCCACGTGAACGAGTCGATCCGGCGCATCGCCCGGAGGAAGGTCTCGGACGTGAGGTCCTCGGCGAGCGCGCGGTTGGCGACCCGGACGAGCACGTAGCGGAAGACCGTGTCGACGTAGACGTCGTAGAGCTGGGCGAACGCCTCCTTGTCGCCGCCCTGGGCGAGCTCGACGAGGGCCGCGATGCGGGCCTGCTCGTCGGCGTCGCGCTCCGGGTGCCGCCGCCACCCGGCAGAGCCGCGGGAGCCCGGGGAGGTGCGGGTCAGTCCGCCACCCTCGGCGCCTGCATCGGCCAGGGCCGACCAGATGGCGTCGAGCGCCGAGCGCCACGTCGGCGGGGCGTATGCCGTGGGCGCGAGGATCGCCGGGACCGTGCCCGGCAGTGCCGGGCAGGCAGGCGTCATCGACGCCCGCCCCGGGGTCGTTCCCGGTGCGAGGACAGGTGGGGGCCGGCGACCCGACGTCCTGTTCGCGCGCATTGTGGACAGTCTGTCGGAATGCGCCCGCGGATGGGACCCCGACGACGTTTTGTGGTGCACCCGACGTGCGGCGCCGTGAGCGTGCCTACAGTGGTCGGCATGACGAGCGAGCATCCCCTCGACGCTCCAGACCCTCCCGCTGTCCCGGCTGCCGGGGTCCCACCGCGGGTCGTCCTCCTCGGGCGCGCCGGATGCCACCTGTGCGACGAGGCGCGCGCCGTCGTCGAGCGGGTGACCGGCGAGCTCGGCGTGGCCTGGCAGGAGCAGTCCGTCGACGACGACCCGGAGCTGCTGCGGCGTTATGCCGAGCAGATCCCCGTGACGTTCGTCGACGGGCGGCGCCACGACTTCTGGCGGGTCGACGAGGCACGCCTGCGCGCCGCGCTCCGGTGACCTGCCTCACCGGCGCATCCCATGCCGTGGTAGGCCGTCGAAGTCAACTTTGTGCATGGGTTCACAAACGTCTAGCCTGATCGGGTCCCCACGTGCTCCACGTGTGGGAGAACGCCTCGTTCGAGAGGAGCCGGTGAGCAAGAGTGTCCGCCGACCCAGCACTGCGTCGCGAGATCCCCGACGCAACCGTCGCGCGGCTTCCCGAGTACCTCCGAACGCTCTCGCGCCTCGCTGAGGACGGCGTCCTGTCGGTCTCGTCGGAAGAGCTCGCGGCCGAGGTCGGAGTGCGCTCGGCGCAGCTGCGCAAGGACCTCAGCCACCTCGGCTCCTACGGTGTCCGCGGCGTGGGCTACGACGTCGAGACGCTCGCCCTCGAGATCTCCCGCGCCCTCGGTCTGACCGAGGACTGGCCCGTCGCCATCGTCGGGATGGGCAACCTCGGGCACGCGCTCGCCTCCTACTCCGGCTTCGTCACCAAGGGCTTCCGCATCGTCGGTCTCTACGACGACGACCCCGCGCTCGCCGACGAGAAGATCGTCGGGGTGGCGATCCGCCCGCTCGCCGAGCTCACCGAGCACCACGCCGTCGATCCCATCGCCATCGGCGTCATCGCGACGCCGGCCCCCGCCGCCCAGGCCGTCTGCGACGCCCTCGTCGGCGCGGGCATCAGCTCGATCCTCAACTTCGCGCCCGCGGTGCTCTCCGTCCCGAGCGGTGTGGACGTACGCCGGGTCGACCTCTCGACCGAGCTGCAGATCCTCGCCTTCCACGCCCAGCGCAAGTCGCTGGCCGCGGGTGACCTCCGGTCGGCGGTGGCCGCCCCATGAGCCTTCTCGTCATCGGCCTGTCCCACCACACCGCCCCGCTGTCGGTGCTCGAGGCGCTCTCGGAGCGTCCCGGCCGTGCCGAGGCCATCGCCGCCTCCGTGCTCAGCTCGGCCACGGCCACCGAGGCCGTCGTGCTCTCCACGTGCAACCGCCTCGAGGTCTACGCGTCGGTGCCGGCCTTCCACCCCGCCGTCGCCGCCATCGGTGAGGCGCTCGCCCTCGCTGCCGGGGTCGAGGAGCCCGAGGGGGCGCGCCGCGTCGCCGACCTGCCGCCGGGCGACCCGGCCGACGCCCTCGCCGACCGTGCCGAGGCCCTCGCCGACCACCTCTACGTGCGCTACGACGACGCCGCCGTCGCCCACGCCTTCACCGTCGCCTGCGGGCTCGACTCGATGGCCGTCGGCGAGGCCCAGATCCTCGGCCAGATGCGCGACTCGCTCGCCGGGGCCCAGAGCCGGGGTCAGGTGGGGGAGTCGCTCAACGCGCTCTTCCAGGGCGCCCTGCGCGTCGGCAAGCGCGCCCACACCGAGACCGACATCGACCAGCACAGCGTCTCGCTCGTGCAGATCGCGCTCGAGGAGGCGGCCGCGGTCCTCGGCCCGCTCGAGGATGTCGCCGCCGCGGTCGTCGGGGCCGGTGGCATGAGCGGCCTCGCCGCCGCGACCGTCCGCCGCCAGGGCATCGGGTCCCTCACCATCGTCAACCGCACGCCCGAGCGTGCCGAGCGCCTCGCGGCCACGACGTCCGGCGTGGCCCGTCCCTGGGACGACCTGACCGACGTCCTCGCCGAGAGCGACCTCGTCGTCACGTGCACCGGGGCGGTCGGCCACGTCATCACGGCCGACATGCTGGCCGCGAGCGCGAGCCGCCGCGGGGGTCGACCCCAGGTCGTCGTCGACCTGGCCCTCCCGCGCGACGTCGAGCCCGTCGTCTCCTGGCCGCACGCCGTCCCGGGCGTCTCGCTCGTCGACCTCCAGTCGCTGGGACTCCTGCTCGAGGGCCGCGCCGACACGACCCAGGTCGTCCGCGTGCGCGAGCTCGTCACCGGTGAGGTCGCCGACTACCTGACGCGCCGCATGGAGAAGTCCGTGGCGCCCACCGTCGCCGCGCTGCGCGCGCGTGCCGCCGCCCTCGTCGCGACCGAGATGGAGCGGCTCGACCAGCGGCTGCCCGGCCTCGACGAGGCCACCCGTGCCGAGGTCGGCCTCGCCGTGCACCGCATCGTCGAGAAGTTGCTCCACACGCCGACCATGCGGGTCAAGGAGTTCGCGATGGAAGGCAGCGGCGACGACTACGCCGCCGCCCTGCGCGAGCTCTTCGACCTCGAGCCCAAGGACGTCGCCAACGTGTCCACGCCGCCGAAGCGGGCCCAGCCATGACCGCCCTGCGTCTCGGCACGCGCCGATCGGCCCTCGCCACCACCCAGTCCGGGTGGGTGGCCGACCGCCTCCGCGAGGCCGGCCACGAGGTCGAGCTCGTCGAGATCACGACCGAGGGCGACGTCTCGGGCGAGCTGCTCACCGCGATCGGTGGCACCGGCGTCTTCGCCGCGGCCATCCGACGAGCCCTGCTCGACGGTCGCATCGACGTCGCCGTGCACTCGCTCAAGGACCTCCCGACGGCGCCCGAGCCGGGTCTCGTCGTCGCCGCCGTGCCGGTGCGCGAGGACAGCCGCGACGTGCTCGTGGCGCGCGACGGGCTGACGCTCGGCGAGCTGCCCGCCGGTTCCGTCGTCGGCACCGGCTCGCCGCGTCGCACGGCACAGATCGCGGCGCTCGGGCTCGGCATCGAGATCCGGCCGATCCGCGGAAACGTCGACACCAGAATCGGATTCGTCTCCTCGGGTGCGCTCGACGCCGTCGTGCTGGCGCGCGCCGGTCTCGCCCGGCTCGGCCGTCTCGACGAGGCCACCGAGGTCATCGACCCGATCCAGGTGCTGCCGGCACCGGGTCAGGGCGCCCTCGCCGTCGAGTGCCGGTCCGACCGCGACGACGTCGTGGCCGCAGTCTCCGTCCTCGACGACCCCGACACGCGAGCCTGCGTCGAGGCCGAGCGCTCGCTGCTCGCGACGCTCGAGGCCGGTTGCACCGCACCCGTCGGGGCGCTCGCCGAGGTCGTCGAGGGCGACGACGGCCTCGAGCTGTCGCTGCGTGCCTTCGCCGGCGCGGAGGACGGCACCGCCCCGCTGCGCCGCTCGCTCGTCGGGCCCTACGACGAGCCGGTGGTTCTCGGCTCGCGCCTCGCCCGGATCCTGCTGGAGGACGGCGCCGCCGACCTCCAGGTCGCCACGTCAGCTGGACCTGTCCCAGACCACGCCCCACACCAACCGGAGCAAGTTTCGTGACTCCTTCCCGCCAGCCGTCAGAGCAGACGGACTCGACTCCCACCCACGCGACGACGCCGGCGTGTGTCGCCTTCGTCGGCTCCGGACCGGGCGATCCCGGCCTCATGACGCTGCGCGGCCGCGACCTGCTCGCCGCCGCCGACGTCGTGATCCTCGACCGGATCGCCCGCGACGACGTCGTGCTCGAGCACGCCCGCCCCGACGTCGAGATCATCGACGCCGGCCACGGCGAGCAGGGCCAGGAGCTCACCCACGCGGTGCGCGCCAAGCTCGTCGTCAAGGCCGCGAAGTCGGTCGCCCCCGGCGGTCTCGTCGTGCGCCTCATGGACGGTGACCCCGCGACCTTCAACGGCCTCGTCGAGGAGGTGCGTGCCTGCCGCAAGGCCGGCATCACCTACGACGTCGTGCCGGGGGTGTCGGCGCTCACCGCCGGGCCCACGTATGCCGGAGTGCCCCTGACCTCGAAGTCGACCGGGGCCGTCCACGTCGTCGGCGTCGACCGCTCCGGCGTCGACTGGTCCGCCTACGCGGCCGACACCGACACCCTCGTGCTGCTCGGCGGCACCGAGGGCATCCGGGCCGCCCTCGCTGCGCTGCGCGCTGCAGGACGTCCGGCGGACGCCCTCGTGGCGCTGACGGCATACGGCACCACCGTGCGCCAGTCCTCCGTCGCGACGACCCTCGGCGACGCCGACGGGATCTTCGGTGGCAAGGAGCCGCTGCAGGTGTCGCTCGCCGTCGTGTCTCCCAACGTCGGGCTGCGTGACGAGTTCTCGTGGTTCGAGTCCAAGCCGCTCTTCGGCTGGAAGGTGCTCGTGCCGCGCACCCAGGCCCAGGCCGGCTCGATGGTCGACCGGCTCGCCGGCTACGGCGCGACGGCCGACGTCGTGCCGACCATCTCCGTCGAGCCGCCGCGCACGCCGCAGCAGATGGAGAAGGCCGTCAAGGGCCTCGTCACCGGACGCTACGAGTGGGTCGGCTTCACCTCGGTCAACGCCGTGCGCGCCGTGCGCGAGCGCTTCGAGGAGTTCGGGCTCGACGCCCGGGCCTTCGCGGGCCTCAAGGTCGCCGCGGTCGGTGGCGTCACCGCCGCCGCTCTCCGCGAGTGGGGCATCAACCCCGACCTCGTGCCCGCGGGCGAGCAGTCCGCTGCCGGGCTGCTCGAGTCGTGGCCGGAGTTCGACGAGGTCCTCGACCCGATCAACCGCGTGCTGCTGCCCCGCGCCGACATCGCGACCGAGACGCTCGTCGCCGGCCTGCGCGACATGGGCTGGGAGGTCGACGACGTCACGGCCTACCGGACGGTCCGCGCCGCCCCGCCGGCCGCGTCGATCCGCGACGCCATCAAGGGCGGCGACTACGACGCCGTGCTCTTCACGTCGAGCTCGACCGTGCGCAACCTCGTCGGCATCGCCGGAAAGCCCCACGCCGCAACGGTCGTCGCATGCATCGGGCCTGCCACGGCCAAGACGGCGCAGGAGCACGGCCTCCGGGTCGACGTCCTCGCGCCCGAGGCCTCGGCCCTCAGCCTCGTCGACGCGCTCGCCGGCCACGGCGTCGGGCTCGCCGTCGCGGCGGCCGAGGCGGGCCAGTCGGTGCAGCGTCCCAGCGACAAGCGTCCGGCCTCGCGCCGCCGCGCCCGCTGAGACGAGGTCCCGGATGATCGAACGTCCCCGCCGCCTGCGCCAGACCCCCGTCCTGCGATCCCTCGTCGCCGAGACCCGGCTGCACCCGCGTGACCTCGTGCTGCCCGTCTTCGTCGGCGAGGGCCTGACGGAGCCGCGCCCGATCACGAGCATGCCGGGCGTCGACCAGCACACGCTCGAGAGCGTCGTCGAGGTCGCCCACCGCTGCGTCGCGGCCGGACTCGGCGGGATCATGCTCTTCGGGGTGCCGCAGGAGAAGGACGCGACCGGCTCGGGCGCCGTCGACCCCGACGGCATCCTCAACGTCGCCCTGCGTGCCGTCCGCGACGCCGTCGGTGACGACCTCGTCGTCATGGCCGACACGTGCCTCGACGAGTTCACCGACCACGGGCACTGCGGCGTGCTCGACGAGCACGGTCGCGTCGACAACGACGCCACCAACCTCCTCTACGCCGAGATGGCCGTCGCGCAGGCTCGCGCGGGCGCCCACGTCGTGGCGCCCTCCGGGATGATGGACGGGCAGGTCGCCGTCATCCGCGAGGCGCTCGACGCCGAAGGCCTCACCGACACCGTGATCCTCGCCTACTCCGCCAAGTACGCCTCGGCCTTCTTCGGGCCCTTCCGCGAGGCCGTCCAGTCGAGCCTGCAGGGCGACCGCCGCACCTACCAGCAGGACCCGGCCAACATCGTGGAGTCCCTCCGCGAGATCGACCTCGACATCGCCGAGGGCGCCGACATGGTCATGGTCAAGCCGGCGATGTCCTACCTCGACGTCGTCGCGGCCGCTGCCGAGCGGGCGTCGGTGCCGGTCGTGGCCTACCAGGTGTCGGGCGAGTACTCCATGATCCACGCGGCCGCGGCCAACGGCTGGATCGACCTCCGGAGCGCCGCGATCGAGTCCCTCACCTCGATCCGCCGCGCCGGTGCGCAGGTCGTGCTGACGTACTTCGCGCTCGACGTGGCCGAATGGACCGCCTGACACCACTACCATCTGTGCAATCGCAGGAGGTTGACATGTCAGGTACAGGGGATGACGGCGTGCGGTGGCTCAGTGACGCCGAGCAGGCGTCGTGGCGGGCCATCCTGCGCGGCACGAGGCTGCTCGAGCGCGCGCTCGACGACGCGCTCGGCGACGCCGGGTTGCAGCTGAGCGAGTACGAGATCATCTCGATGCTCTCCGAGAGCCCGAACCACCGGCTCCGGATGTCCGAGCTCGCGGCCATGGTCGTCCAGTCGCGCAGCCGGCTGACGCACACGGCGAAGCGGCTCGAGGACCGCGGCTGGGTGACGCGCGAGCAGTGTTCCGACGACAAGCGCGGCGTCGAGCTCGTCCTGACGACCGGTGGTCTGGCTGCGGTCGGCGACATCGCGCGCGTCCACGTGCAGAGCGTGCGCGCCAACCTCGTCGACATCATGACGGCGACGCAGTTCACGGCGATCGGCGACGCCATGGCCATCGTGCGTGACCACCTCGACCCGAACGGCACGAGCGGCCACTGACGACCCGGCGGGGCGCACCCAGCATCGGTTGAGAGACTGGGTGCATGAGCTCGCAGCCCGTCACCGTCCAGACGACCACCGACGCCCCGGCGTCCGCCGCGCTCCTGGCACGGGCCAGCGAGGTGATCCCCGGTGGGGTCAACTCGCCGGTGCGCGCCTTCCGGGCGGTCGGCGGCACGCCGCGCTTCATGGCGAGCGGGACCGGTCCGTGGCTGACCGACGTCGACGGCAAGCGCTACGTCGACCTGATCTGCTCGTGGGGCCCGATGATCCTCGGCCACGCGCATCCCGACGTCCTCGCCGCCGTGACCGAGGCGGCCGCTCACGGCTTCTCGTTCGGCACGCCCAGCGAGAACGAGGTGCGCCTCGCCGAGGAGATCGTCCGGCGGGTCGAGCCCGTCGAGCAGGTGCGCCTCGTCAACTCCGGCACCGAGGCGACGATGTCGGCCATCCGCCTCGCCCGCGGCTTCACCGGCCGCGACGTCATCGTCAAGTTCGCCGGCTGCTACCACGGTCACGTCGACGCCCTCCTCGCCTCGGCGGGCTCGGGTGTCGCGACCTTCGCCCTCCCCGACTCCGCCGGTGTGCCGCGCTCGAGCGCCGGCGAGACGATCGTCTTGCCCTACAACGACGTCCCGGCCCTCGAGGCCGCGTTCGCCGAGCGCGGCCACGAGATCGCCGCCGTCATCACGGAGGCCGCGGCCGGCAACATGGGCGTCGTCCCGCCGGCTCCCGGCTTCACCGAGGCACTGCTCCGCGTCACCAGGGCGCACGGCGCCCTCCTCGTCTCCGACGAGGTGATGACGGGCTTCCGGTGCAGCGCGTCAGGCTTCTACGGCCTCGAGGGACCCTATGCCGCAGGGGCGCCCGACCTCTTCACCTTCGGCAAGGTGATGGGCGGCGGCTTCCCGACCGCGGCCTTCGGCGGTCGTGCCGACGTCATGGCGCTCCTCGCCCCGCAGGGGCCCGTCTACCAGGCCGGCACGCTGTCCGGTAACCCCGTCGCCTCCGCTGCCGGCCTCGCGACGCTCCAGGGCTGCACGCCTGCCGTGTACGAGCGCCTCGACGTCGTCTCGCACGCGATCGCCGACGCCGTCGCGAGCGAGCTCTCCGCGGCCTCGGTGCCGCACAGGATCCAGTGGGCCGGCTCGATGTTCTCGGTCTTCTTCCGCGACGGGGCCGTCGCCAACTACGACGACGCCAGGGACCAGGACAGCGACGCCTTCCGCCGGTTCTTCCACTCGATGCTGAGCCAGGGCGTGCACCTCCCGCCGAGCGCCTTCGAGTCGTGGTTCGTCTCGGCCTCGCACGACGACGAGGCCGTCGACCACGTGCTCGCGGCCCTACCGGCCGCAGCGCGGGCCGCCGCGACCTCGGACTGACCTGCGGACCGCCGACCCGGCGCCTCGCGCGACCCCGGTTCGAGGTGATCGCGGCCGCCACGGGCCAGCCCGCGATCACCTCGAACGGGCGTGGGGACCGGGCGACACGGCATACGGCAAGCGGGGATTGTGGGCTCGACCCACGAGGAGGACGCTGGTCGGTGACGGCGGCGCCGTCGGGGTGCCGCCCCGACCGAGGGAGGTGGGGTCGTGCACGCACGCTCCACGACGGTCCTGGGCCGTCCCGGCATGATCGAGAGCGGCATCGCACACGTGCAGGACGTGGTGATGCCGCAGGTCAGGGCGATGGACGGCTGCGTGGGCCTGTCCATGGTCGCCGACCGCATCAGCGGCCAGTGCATCGTCACGACGGCCTGGCGTGACGATGCCGCGATGCGCGCCACCGCCGACACCGTCGTCCCGCTCCGACGGCAGGCGGCCGACCTGCTCGGCGGTGAGGCCACCGTCGAGGAGTGGGAGATCGCCTACCTCCACCGTGACCACCGCGTGGCCGACGGCTGCGCCGCCCGGGTGACGTGGACCGACGGCGACCCGGCCATGGTCGACCGGATGCTCGACGCCTTCCGGATGGGCATCATGCCGCGGGTCGAGCAGCTCGAGGGCTTCTGCAGCGCCAGCCTCTTCGTCGACCGGGCCGCGGGACGGACGTGCGTCACCGCGACGTACGACTCACCGCAGGCGATGATGGCGACCCGCAACGCGGCGATGGGCCTGCGGGCCGACCTCGTGCAGGAGACCGGCATGAGGATCACCCAGATCGGCGAGTTCTCCCTCGCCATCGCGCACCTCGACGTGCCCGAACTCGTCTGACGCCGGTCGTCCGGGCGCTAGTGGACGGCGGCGAGGAGCACCCCGACGCCGACGAAGAGCCCGCCGAAGACGCGGTTGAGCGTGCGCTGGCCCGACTCGCGCTGGGTCAGCCGCCCCAGCCCGCGTGCCGCCGCGGCGAAGAAGAACCACATGACGATGACGTCGATGGCGATCACCGTCGCGGCGAGCACGGCGTACTGCGGCAGCAGGGGCTGCTCCGGCCGGATGAACTGCGGCGTGAACGCGAGGAAGAAGACGACGGCCTTCGGGTTGGTGAGGTTGACGAGCAGACCGCGGCGGAACATCGACCACGCCGGCTCCCGCTGCACCTCACCCACCCGTGCCGCCGCGGCGCGCGACCGGAACTGGCGGATCCCGAGGTAGACGAGGTAGGCGGCGCCGGCATACCGGATGAGGTTGAAGAGCACCGGTGAGCCCGCGACGAGGACGCCGACGCCGGCGGCCACGACGGCGATGTGCGCGAGCAGCGCGACCTGCTGGCCGAGGATGCCCCAGATCGAGCGGGTCCAGCCGGACCCGAGCGAGTTGGCCATCGTGTTGACGGCGCCGGCCCCGGGGGTGAAGGAGATGAGCGCGCCCGTCGCGACGAGCGTCAGCCAGAGTGACCACGACACGTCACGGAGTGTAGGTCGGCCCCCGTCCGTGGCGCCGGTCGTCCCACGGACGGCGTGACCTCGGCCACCGGTGTCGGGGACCGCCACCGACGGCGTACGCGTGGGGCCATGTCAGCGGGGCACCGCTCAGTGTCGCTGCACGTCACAGGGGGTGCACAGGCTCGGATGCGGATTCGGTCCTGAGCACGACGTTTGAGAGACTGTCGCCCATGGGTGAGAGCACGAGCGGGGTGGCGCCGGGCGCCGACGACCTCACGGTCGTGCACCTCATGCGACACGGTGAGGTCCACAACCCCGACGGCGTGCTCTACGGGCGCCTCGACGGCTTCCACCTCTCCGATCTCGGCCGGGAGATGGCGTGTCTCGTCGCGGCCCACCTCCGAGCCAACGACATCACCCACGTCGTCGCCTCACCGCTCGAACGCGCCCAGGAGACCGCGGCCCCCATCGCGGTCGACCACGACGTCGAGATCGCCACCGACACACGCGTCATCGAGTCCGAGAACCAGTTCGAGGGCCGGTCGGTCAGCCCCAAGGACCTGCTCCACCCGCGCAACTGGCACCTCTTCCGCGACATCACGAAGCCCTCCTGGGGCGAGCCCTACGAGGACATCGCGACCCGCATGCTCGCGGCCGTCGCCGACGCGCGCGACGCCGCCCGCGGACACGAGGCCGTCGTCGTGAGCCACCAGCTGCCGGTCTGGACCGTGCGCAACAAGCTCGAGGGACGGCGCCTCTGGCACGACCCGCGCAAGCGCGAGTGCACGCTCGCCTCGCTGACGTCGCTGACCTACCGGGGCGACGAGCTCGCCTCGATCACGTACTCCGAGCCGGCCGCCGAGCTGCTCGCGAGGGCGAGCAAGAGCGTGGGCGCCTGATGGACCACCTCGACCGACGCACCGCACTGCGGTGGGGCGCCGTGGCCATGGCCGGGGGCCTCGTGACGTTCGCGGCCGCCTGCTCGTCCGACCCGAACTCCGTTGCGGACCAAGCCCGCTCGGGTGACCGCAAGGGCTACGTCGCCGGCGACGGCTCCATCGAGCAGCTGCCCGCCACCGACCGCGGCGAGCCGGTGAAGCTCGACGGCACGACCCTCGAGGGCAAGCCGTGGAGCAGCGCCGAGCGCGCCGGCACGGTCCTCGTCGTCAACGTCTGGGGCTCGTGGTGCCCACCCTGCATCGAGGAGACGCCCGCGCTGCAGAAGGCCTGGGAGACCGTGCAGTCGAAGGGCAAGAAGGTCGAGTTCATCGGCCTCGACAAGCTCGAGGGCCCCGAGACCGGGCTCGCCTTCCAGACCGCCAACAAGGTGACCTACCCGTCGCTGGCCTACGACGGCGGCGTCCCGATCCTCTCCCTCCAGGGCAAGGCCTCCGCCACCCCGACGACGCTCGTGCTCGACCACCGGGCCCGCATCGCGGCGCGTGTCTCCGGTCCTGTCTCGACGACGACCCTGCTCGGCCTCATCGACGACGTCCTCGCCGAGAAGGCCTGAGGTCCTCGTGGGTACCGAGCTCGCCTCCGGGTCACTCCTCGCCGCGGGGCTCGTCGCCCTCGTGGCCGGGTTCGTCTCGTTCGCCTCACCGTGCGTGCTGCCCCTCGTGCCCGGCTTCCTCGGCTACGTCACCGGTCTGTCCGACGTGTCGCTGGAGAAGCGGTCGCGCGGACGGCTCGTCGTCGGGGCGCTGCTCTTCGTCCTCGGCTTCACGGTCGTCTTCCTCATCGCGGCCGCTGCCGTTTCTGCCGTCGGCCTCGCCTTCCGCGAGCACCAGAGCGCGCTGCTGCGCGTCGGCGGTGCCGTGGTCCTGCTCATGGGTCTGCTCTTCCTCGGGCTCGGCCGCTCGTATGCCGCCCCGGTGAGCTGGCGACCGCGTGCCGGACTCGCGGGGGCACCGTTGCTCGGCGCCGCCTTCGCCATCGGCTGGTCGCCGTGCATGGGCCCGACGCTCGGGGCCATCCAGGCCATGGCTGCTCCGATCTCGGCCGAGTCCGGCTCGATCGGACGCGGCCTCGCGCTCGCCGCCGTCTACTCGATCGGGCTGGGTCTGCCGTTCGTGCTCATGGCGGCGCTGTGGGAGCGCGCCGGCACGGCGAGCGACTGGCTGCGTCGGCACCGCCGCGCCCTCCAGAACGTCGGCGGCCTGCTCCTCGTCGCCGTGGGCCTGCTCATGCTGACCGGGGTCTGGGAGGACGTCATCGTCTGGCTCCAGGTGCGGCTCGTCAACGGCTTCCGGGTGGCGATCTGACATGAGCACCGACACCGACCCCGCCACCGGCGAGGCCACCGCCACGGCCGACACGTCCGTCGACGCGGCCGCAACCCGGAAGGCCACGGCCGGCGCGACGCCCAGCGACGGCATACGCACGGGGATGCGTCCCGACCGCCAGGAGCCGACGCTTCCCACCCTCGGCGCGATCGGGATGCTCCGCTGGGGCTGGCGCCAGCTGACGAGCATGCGCACGGCGCTCTTCCTGCTCCTGCTGCTCTCCATCGCCGCCGTCCCGGGCTCGATCTTCCCGCAACGCAACATCGACGCCGGCCGGGTCGCCGACTACATCGCCCAGAACCCGACGAGCTCGCCGTGGCTCGACAAGCTCGGCTTCTTCGACGTCTACGCGTCGCCGTGGTTCTCGGCGATCTACCTGCTGCTCTTCGTCTCCCTCGTCGGCTGCATCGTGCCGCGCACGAAGGTGCACCTGTCGGCCCTGCGCTCGCGGCCGCCGCGCGCCCCCGCCCGGCTCAAGCGTCTCGACGAGCACGCCGAGATCACGACGACCCTCTCGCCCGACGAGGCGCTTTCGGCCGCGCGGGCCGTGTTGAAGCGCAAGCGGTTCCGGCTGCACTCGCACGACGCGACGAGCGTCTCCGCCGAGTCCGGCTACCTCCGCGAGACCGGCAACCTGCTCTTCCACCTGGCCCTGACCGGCATCATCATCGGCATGGCGGTCGGCCACCTGCTCGGCTGGCGCGGCGACATCATCCTCGCCGAGGGCGACAAGTTCGCGTCGTCCGCGGGCACCTACAACACGATCTCGCCCGGCCCGTGGGTCGACACCGAGACGCTGCCGCCCTTCGTCCTCTCGCTCGACAAGCTCCACGTCGAGTTCAACGAGACGCCCGGCCGCTCGTTCGGCACGCCGCGCCTCTTCGACGCGCAGACGACGCTGCAGAGCTCGCCCGGCGCCCCGAAGAGCAGCGAGAACGTCTCGGTCAACCACCCGATCACCGTCGACGGCGCCGACATCTTCCTGCTCGGCAACGGCTACACGCCCGTCATCACGGTCAAGGACGCCAAGGGCTCCGTGCTCTACCGCGAGGCGACGCCGTTCCTGCCGCAGGACGGCAACTACCGCTCGGTCGGCGTCATCAAGGTGCCGTCGGCCTCGCCGAAGCAGCTCGGCTTCACCGGCTTCTTCCTGCCGACCGCCGAGCCGAGCTTCACCAACGGGCCGGTGTCGATCTTCCCCGACACCAACAACCCCGAGGTGGCGCTCTCGGTCTGGGAGGGAAACCTCTTCCCGGGTGGCGCGCCGCAGTCGGTCTACACGCTCAACACCGACGAGATGAAGCAGGTCACCAAGGCCGACGGCTCGCCCGCGCTGATCCGCCTCAAGCCCGGCCAGACCTACCAGCTCCCGGGCGACCGCGGCTCGATCACCTTCGACAGCGTCAAGCGCTTCGCCGGCCTGTCCGTGCGCACCGACCCCGGCGCCCCGATCAGCCTCGTCTGCGCGATCCTCGCGACGCTCGGCCTGATCCTCGGGCTCACGATCAAGCGCCGCCGCGTCTTCGTCCGCGTGCGGCCGGCCCCCGCCACCACGGGCGACGGCCCCGACGGCGGCACGCTCGACAGCCCTGCCGGCGCCGACGGGCGACCGGCTACCGTGGTCACCATCGGTGGCCTCTCGAAGGACTCCGACCCCGGGCTCGCCGCGATCGTCTCCGCGATCACGACCGGCGTGCACGACCGCCTTGCAGAACGGACCGACCGCTCGTGAACCTCGCAGCCAACGCCAACGCCGCGCTCTACGCGTCGATGATCGTCTACACGCTCGCCATGCTCGCCTTCACCTGGCACCTGGCCGCGCGAGCACCGAAGGTGGCCGACTCGAAGGCCGTCGCCGAGTCCCGTGCCGAGGTCGCCGCCAACGAGCGCGAGGGCGTCCTCGTCGGTGCCGGCGCCCCGACCCCGGCCGAGCGACGTCCGGCAACGCCGTACGCTGCCGGGCCGGGTTTCGAGGAGAGCCTCAAGAGCCGCCAGCGGGGCAGCATCGCCCTGATGCTCACCTACCTCGCGTCGGCGCTGCTCGTCGCGTCGGTGCTCATGCGCGGCCTCGCCGTGGGCCGCCCGCCGTGGGGCAACATGTTCGAGTTCGCGACGGCCGCCACGGCGGCGGTCGGTGCCGCCTACAGCGTGCTCGCCAAGCGCAACAACTGGCAGTGGCTCGGCGTCTTCATCGTCACGCCCATCCTCCTCGTCCTCGGTCTCGCCCTGACGGTGCTCTACACCGAGGCCGGCGAGCTCATGCCGGCCCTCAAGTCCTACTGGCTCGGCATCCACGTCTCCGTGGCCTTCCTCGCCGTCGCCTTCTTCACGCTGGCCTTCGCGGTCGGCCTGCTCTACCTCGTGCGCCTGCGCCGTGAGGAGAAGCCGCCGGCCAAGCCGAACTTCATCGAGTCGCTGCCGTCGTCCGCCTCGCTCGAGCGGACGGCATACAGCCTCAACATGGTGGCCTTCATCCTCTGGACGTTCACGCTCATCGCGGGAGCCATCTGGGCCAAGCAGGCCTGGGGCGCCTACTGGCAGTGGGACCCCAAGGAGGTCTGGACCTTCGTCATCTGGACGGTCTACGCCGCCTACATGCACGGCCGCGCGACGGCCGGCGTCGACCACCGCAAGTCGATGTACATCGCGCTCGCGGGCTACGTCGCCGTCATCATCAACTTCACGCTGGTCAACCTCGTCTCGACCTTCGTGGGCATGCACAACTACTCGGGCATGTGACGGTGATCTGACATGGTCCGTTACTCCCTGCTCCGCATCCTCATCTTCTTCGGGTTCCTCTTCCTCTTCTGGCTCATCGGCCTGCGCAACAACCCCGTGCTCCTGCTCGGTGCCTCGGCGATCGCCTCGGCGGCCGCGTCCTACATCCTGCTGCGCGGCATGCGCGACGAGATCACGGCCAAGCTCGTCGAGCGCCACGAGGCCAAGCTCGAGGCGAAGCACGCGGTCGACCCGACGAGCGACGAGTTCGCCGAGGACCTCGAGGACGAGCGCCCGCTCCGCGACGCCGACACCACGGGTGCCGCGGCCACCGAGGACCCCCGCAACGCCGACCGCTGAGCGCCGACATCCACTCGAGTGAGCGCCCAACCACAGTCGAGTGAGTACGCCGTCACACCGGTCCCACGATCGTGTGACGGAGCGCTCAGTCGAGTGGGACGGGGCGCTCACTCGAGTGGGCGGGGTGGGTCAGGTGGGGAGGCCGAAGCGGGTGGCGATGCGGGTGGCCGTGGCCGTGGCGTCGTCCCCGACGCCGAAGAGCAGGGACGAGCGGCGCCGGCGCAGGAAGTGGACGCCGACGAAGTGCAGGTCGGGCGCCACGACGCTCTCGCCGTCGACGTGCACGGGGAACCCCTGCTCGTCGACGAGCCCGGGGACGTCGACCCACTCGGTGTAGCGCGACCGGAAGCCCGTGGCCACGACGACCGCTCCGAAGCCCCGCAGGTCGAGCTCGGTGGGCGCCGACGTGTCGAGAGGGCCCGGCTCGGGGATCTCGGGTGCCGGCATCCCGCGCTCCCGGCACCCGGCGACGATGGTGTCGCGCACGAACCCGAACCCGGCGTCGCCGGCGGCGATGACCTCGGGCAGGTCGGGCGCGAAGCGCGCCGTGTGGCCGTCGATGTCGACGAGGTGTCCCACGAGGCGCACGCCGAGCGCGGCGAGCGTCCGGTAGTGCAGGTCGTGACCGCCGCCGGCGCCGCTCGCCTGGACGTTGGCGCCGTGCCGCGCCGCAGGGCTCGGTAGCTGGTCGGGCGTCTGCTCGTAGAAGCTCGAGTCCATCAGCCACTCGAAGAGGTCGCGGCCGCCGACCCGCCGCAGGAACCACGGCGCCCTGCCGCACGCCATGACGACGTCCCGCCCCGACAGCGCGAGCTCCTCGGCGATCTGGCACGCGCTCTGTCCGCTGCCCACGACGAGCACCGCGCCGTCGGGCAGCGCGCCCGGGTTCCGGTAGCCGAGCACGTCGATGCACGGCACGTCCGGCGAGAGACCGGCGACCGCTGCCGGTCGGAGTGGCTGCTGGTAGGCGCCCGTCGCCACGACGACGATGCGGCTGCGGATCGTGTCGTCGTCGGTGCGCAGCTCGAACGCGCCGTCGCGTCTCCAGAGCCCGTGCACGGGGACCCCCTCGCGCACCCGACCGAGCCGGCCGGCATACGCCTGCAGGTGCCCGGCCACCTCCGTGCGGGTCATGAAGCCGCCGGGGTCGTCGCCGGCATAGGCGGCGCCCGGCAGGCGGACGGTGTGGTTGGGGCCGACGAGGGTGAAGCTGTCCCACCGGCCGAGCCACGACGACCCGGGCACGCTCGCCTCGAGGACGACGTGCTCGACGCCGCGCTGGTCGAGCTCGTGGCTCGTCGCGAGGCCCGCCTGCCCGGCCCCGATGACGACGACGTCGATCTCCTCGGACACGCGTCCACGGTGGCACCGGGACGTGGCTCCCGTCAGCCGAATGCCGAGGTATGCCGTCGCGCCCGGTCGCGAGGGATCACCTCGACCCGCTGCGGCGCAGCGGCTCAGCGGCTGGGCGGTTCACCGGCTCAGACGCGGCCGAGCGCCAGGCCGACGGCGAGCAGCAGCGACCAGGCGAGCTGGAACTGCCCCGTGCCGGCCAGGGCCGGGATGAGGCCGGGCCCCGTGGCGCGCCCGACGACGGCCTGCATCGGCCGCACGACGAGCGGCGCCGCGAGGAGCGCGAGCATGGCCCACGGCGAGGTGAGCGAGGCGAGGCCCGTCATGACGAAGGCGACGGCGATCAGCGCGACGTAGAAGGCCCGGGTCCCTGACTCGCCCATCCGCACGGCGAGCGTGCGCTTGCCGTGCTCGCGGTCGGTCGGGATGTCGCGCAGGTTGTTGGCGACGAGGATCGCCGAGGCGAGCGACCCGACGCCGATGGCGCCCCACCAGCCGGCGGCGGTGGGCGGCGTCATCGTCGCCATGGTGCCGAGGGTCGCGACGAGCCCGAAGAAGACGAAGACGAAGACCTCGCCGAGGCCGAGATAGCCGTAGGGCCGCGTGCCGCCGGTGTAGTACCAGGCCGCGACGATGGCGGCCGCGCCGATCGGGATCATGATCCACAGCTCCGACAGCCCGACGAGCGCGAGTCCCATGAGCGCGGCGAAGAAGAAGCACGCGAAGGCCGCGATCTTGACCGAGCGGGGTGCGGCGAGCCGCTGGCCCACGAGCCGCACCGGCCCGACGCGCACCTCATCGGTGCCGCGGATGCCGTCGGAGTAGTCGTTGGCGAAGTTGACCCCGACCTGCAGGGCCAGGGCGACGACGAGGGCGAGGACGGCGTACGCCCAGACGACGTGACCGGTCTGGTAGGCGGCACCAGTGCCGACGAGGATGGGCGAGACGGCGGCGGGCAGCGTGCGGGGGCGAGCGCCCTCGATCCACTGGGACAGGGTGGCCATGGAGTTCCGGAGGGTCCTTCTACAGCTTGCGGAGGAAGTCGGGGTCGTCGTCGGGGCCCATCGGGCCTCGGGGCCCGGGCGGCCGGCGGCCGGGCCCGCGCGACGCGGGACCGGGGCCGCCCCGGGCGTCGCTGCGCCCGGCGACGAGCCAGAAGACCGGGCCGAGCACGGGCACGAGCACCGCGATCAGCCAGACGGTCTTGGGCATGATCCGCACGAGCCGACGATCGGTCTGGAGGCAGTCGACCAGCGCGTAGATCGTGGCGAAGACGACGAGGGCGATCAGCACGACGCGCAGCACGGCGACCTCCTTCGGCGACGGGTGGGACACCCCCATCTTGCCACCGCTCAGCCGAGGCCCTGCACGGCGCGTCGGATGGCGGCCCGATCGGGTTTGCCGGGCCCGCGCTGAGGGATCTCGGCGAGCACGAGGACCCGGCGCGGCAGCGCCGCGTCGGGGAGGATGCCGCGCAGCCTCTCGCGGACGGCGCGCGTCGTCAGGTGGCCGGTCGGGTCGACGAGCGTCACTGCGGCACAGACGGCCTCGCCCCACTCGGGGTCGGGGAGGCCGAGCACGACGACGTCGAGCACGTCGTCGAGGTGCCGGGTCATGGCGTCCTCGACGACTCCGGGGTTGATCTTGAGGCCCCCGGTGTTGATGACGTCGTCGGCGCGGCCGTCGATGACGAGCAGACCGTCGTCGTCGAAGTGGCCGAGGTCGTCGGTGCGGAACCACCGCACGCCGTCGGGGTCGACGGCGAAGGCGTCGCGGCTGAGGCGCGCCTCGCCGAGGTAGCCGTGTGCGACGGTGTCGCCGCCGAGCACGACGTGCCGGTCGTTGTCGACGTGGACCCTGCTGACGGGCAGCGGGATGCCGTCGTAGACGCAGCCGCCGGCCGTCTCGCTCATGCCGTACGTCAGGCTCAGCGCGACGCCCAGCGAGCGGCAGCGCTCGACGAGGGCGGGCGGCGTGGCCGCGCCGCCGACGAGCACCCCGTCGAAGGTGCGCAGGGCGTCGAGCCCGACGGGGTCGTCGACGAGACGGGACAGCTGCGTCGGCACGAGCGCGGTGTAGCGCCGGGGTGCCGCGCTCGTGGGCCGCACCAGGGCCGCGGCCTCCGCGAAGCCCGCGACCGAGAAGCCGTCGCGCAGGTCGAGCACCTCTGGCGTCACGCCCGAGGCGAGCGACCGGAGCAGGACCTGGAGCCCCGCCACGTGGTGGGCCGGCATGGCGAGCAGCCACGCGCCACTGCCGCCGAGCACCTGGTGGGTGGCCCACGCCGACCGCTCGAGGGCGTCCGCCGTCAGCAGCGCGCGCTTGGGCCGGCCGGTCGAGCCCGACGTGCCGATCGCGACCGCGAGACCGTCGGGGAGCTCGGCCGGGTCGTGGGACGGCACGGTCGGCGGCGGGGTGTCGGCGGCATACGGCAGCACGGGGGAGCGGCCGGTCAGGGCCGCCTCGAGGGCAGGCAGGACGCCGAGGACGGCGGGTCCGGCGGGGACCGCCAGCGGGCGGGGGGACGGCGCGGCCATCAGGCACGTCTCGCTCTCGGGGGTGCGGTGGGGGCGGCGCGCCGGCGCTGGCGCGCGGCCATGGCGACGGTCCAGACGAGCGCGACCGCGCAGACGGGGAAGCCGACGTAGGGGTTGAGCGGGAGCACGATGCCGAGGGTGCCGCCGACGACCCACAGCACCTGGAGCATCGTCTCGGACCAGGCGAAGACCGACGTGCGGACGTTCTCGGGCACCTCCCGCTGCACGAGCGCGTCGAAGCCCAGCTTGGACAGCTGCGCCGACATGCCCTGGACGAAGCCGAGCACGACGAGCGTCCACACGCCGTACCAGATGCCCGTCGCGACGCAGCAGACCGTCGCGGCGAGGACCGACACCATGGCGATGCGCTCGGGCCGCTGGTCGCGCACGACGTTGCCGACGACGCTGCCCATGCCGTTGCCGACCCCGATGGCGACCGCGATGAACGCGAGGACGAGCTCGCCGCGGATGCCGTCGATGGGGTGCTCCTTCGCGAGGAACGCCATGAAGAGGATGAGGAAGCCGGTGAGCACCCGGGTGCCACCCGTCGACCACATGGCGTGCATCACCGGCCAGGGGATCGCCTGCTTGCGCCGGCGGAAGCGGCCGAGGGGGCCCAGCGAGTCGACGGTGAGCGCGTCGCCGTCCGAGGGCGTATGCCGCCGGGCCGGGTCGTCGCCCCAGCCGCGCCGGGTGCCGCGGAGCGAGCCGGCCCCGGGTGCGCTCGCGTCGTCGTGCGCGCCTCGTACCGGGATCGGGGTCGTGTCCTCGATGGAGACCTCGCCGAGCGAGCTGTCGACACGCGCCGGGAGGCGGATCGCCTGGACGGTGGCGACGACGAAGACGACGAAGCCGACGCGGAGGGCCCAGGACGGTCCGGCGAGCATCGCCACCCCGCCCAGGGCGCCCCCGATGACCGCGCCGACGACTCCGGCCATCGAGACCCGGGAGTTCGCCTTGACGAGGGTCGTGCCCGGCGGCAGGAGCCGCGGGACGGCTGCCGCGCGCGTGATGGTGTAGGCCCGGGAGGCGACGAGGCACCCGAGCGCGGCGGGGAAGAGCCAGCTGCTGTCGTGGGTGATGGCCTCGGCGAGCACCCAGCAGAGGAAGGCCCGCACGGCGAGCGTCGTGCCGATGGCCCAGCGCCGGCCGTGCGAGAAGCGGTCGAGGAGCGGCCCGATGAGCGGCGCGACGAGGACGAAGGGCACCATCGTCAGCAGCAGGAACGTCGCGACGTCGCCGCGGGCCTGGGCCGTCTGCGGGTTGAAGAAGAGGGTGCCGGCCAGGGCCAGCGTCATGATCGTGTCGCCCGCGGTGTGGCTCGCGTGCAGCTCGGTCATCCGGGCCAGACCGCTCTCGCCGGCTCCGCCGGAGTGGGTGTACGCATGCGCCTTGGCGGCAGCGAAGCGACCCGAGCGTGCGGTCAGGCGAGCGGTGCCGGTGGCGGCCCGTCCGAGCCCGCGCCCGACGGCGCGCGTCGCGTTGGCCGCGGTCGTGCGCGGTGGCTGGCGGAAGTCCGCGGGCCGGCCGCCCTCGGGCACGTCCGGGGTCTCGGGTGCGGGAGGGGGAGCGGGAGGGGGTGCGGCCGATCCGTCGGTCCCGTGCGGGGCGCCTGCTGCGGCGCGACCACGTGGCGCGGAACCGGGCGCACGACGGCCAGGGCTGGCGCGGCGGTCGTCGCTCGGTTCCACTCCAACATCCTGCCCTGTCCCGCGGGCCGGCGGGCGACCGACACCGGCTTCGCCGCGGCCGGGACGTCCGTCCTCCGGAATGCCGGCGTCCACGCCGCCGCTGGGCCCTCCCGCGTGGTTACCCTCAGGGCGTGACGACCGTGCCGGACGAGGGACTGGCGGGGACCGGGGCCGGGGCCCGACGGCGCCCTCGCGCGCGGTTCACCGTCGTGCTCGGGGTCCTCTGGCTCGTCGTGCCGCTCGTGCTCTTCCTGCTCGACCACTCCGTCCTGCTGGCCGGCAACCCGGCCCAGGTCATCGCGCTCGCGGCGAGCGGTCTCATCGGCGTCGTGCTCCTCGTGCGGGACCGCTCGGAGCCGGACCCGCGACGTCGGACCGCGCGACCGGTGCTCCGTGTCGTCGGCCGGGTGGCCGGGGTCCTGGTCACGGTCGTCGTGCTCGGGGCGCTCGTCTGGCTACGGCCCTTCGGGGCGACCCCCGAGGCCGTGGCCGCGATGTCCGGCAGCGCCGACGTCCGCGTCATGGACGCGCCGGCCCACATCGTCATCGCGCCGACGAGCGGCACGCCGACCCGCGGCCTGATCTTCCAGCCTGGCGCCCGCGTCGACCCGCGGGCCTACGTGCCGATGCTGTCGGAGGTGAGCCGGCAGGGCGTCATCGTCTTCATCGTCAAGCAGCCGTTCGGCATCGGCTTCCTTGCCACGACGGCGCCCCACGCCTTCATCGACCGTCATCCCGAGGTGACGTCGTGGACGATCGCCGGGCACAGCCTCGGCGGCGTCGTCGCGGCCGGGTTCGCCCACGACCACCCCGGCGTCGTCAAGGGACTCGCGCTCTGGGCGTCCTATCCGGTCGACTCCATGGCCGAGCGCACCGACCTCGCCGTCGCCTCGGTGAGCGGCACCCGCGACGGCTTCACGACGCCCGCCGACATCGCGGCCAGCCGGCCGCTCCTGCCCGGCGACACGGCATACACCGCAGTCACGGGGGCCGTGCACTCCTACTTCGGTGACTACGGCGACCAGCCCGGGGACGGCACCCCGACGGTCAGTCGGGCCGAGGCGCAGCGCCAGATCGTGGCCGCCACCGTCGCCCTGGTCGATGGGCTCTGAGCGTCAGAAGTACCAGGGGAAGGGCGACCAGTCGGGCTCGCGCTTCTCGAGGAACTGGTCGCGGCCCTCCACGGCCTCGTCGGTCATGTAGGCCAGGCGCGTCGCCTCGCCGGCGAAGACCTGCTGGCCCATGAGCCCGTCGTCGGTGAGGTTGAAGGCGAACTTGAGCATCCGCTGCGCCTGCGGGCTCTTGCCCATGATCTCCGTCGCGACCTGCAGGGCCTCGCGCTCGAGGTCGGCGTGGTCGGCGACGATGTTGACGGCGCCCATCCGCTGCATGTCCTCGGCGGAGTAGGTGCGCCCGAGGAAGAAGATCTCGCGGGCGAACTTCTGGCCGACCATCTTGGCGAGGTAGGCGCTGCCGTAGCCGGCGTCGAACGAGCCGACGTCGGCGTCGGTCTGCTTGAAGCGGGCCTGCTCTCGGCTCGCGATCGTCAGGTCGCACACGACGTGGAGGGAGTGCCCGCCGCCGGCCGCCCAGCCGTTCACGACGGCGATGACGACCTTGGGCATGGTGCGGATGAGCCGCTGCACCTCGAGGATGTGGAGTCGCCCGCCCTGGGCCTTCGTGCGGGCCGCGTCGACGGTGTCGGCCGTCTCGCCCTCGGCGTACTGGTAGCCGGAGCGCCCGCGGATGCGCTGGTCGCCGCCCGAGCAGAAGGCCCACTTGCCGTCCTTGGGGCTCGGGCCGTTGCCGGTGAGCAGGACGACGCCGACGTCGGGCGTCATGCGGGCGTGGTCGAGCGCGCGGTAGAGCTCGTCGACGGTGTGCGGGCGGAAGGCGTTGAGCACCTCGGGCCGGTCGAAGGCGATGCGCACGACCCCCGACTCCGCGTGCGGGCGTCCGGCCACGGGCCGGCGCCGGTGGTAGGTGATGTCGGTCAGGTCGAAGCCCTCGACGGGTGCCCACTCACTCGGGTCGAAGGTCTCGGACACGGCGCTCTGGCCCGGCTCGCTGCTCACGGACCGACCCTATCGGCGGGGTTAGGGTCGGCCGTATGCCGATCCCTCCCTACGTCTCCCACCTGCGCACCATGGTCGGCACGGAGCTGCTCTGGATGCCCGGGGTCACGGCGGTCGTGCTCCGCACGGGCGCTGACGGCGCCGACGAGGTGCTGCTCGTCAAGCGCTCGGACAACGGCGCGTGGACGCCGGTCACCGGCATCGTCGACCCGGGCGAGGACCCGCACGTCACCGCCGTCCGAGAGGTCGAGGAGGAGGCGTGCGTCGTCGCCGAGGTCGAGCGGCTCGTCTGGGTCTCGGCGAGCGGCGTCGTGACGCACGTCAACGGCGACCTCGGGCAGTACCTCGACCACACCTTCCGTTGCCGCTGGGTCTCGGGCGAGCCCCGACCGGGTGACGACGAGTCGACCGACGCGCGGTTCTTCCCCCTCGACGCCCTCCCGCAGATGCGCCAGGTCTTCCGCGACCGCATCGCCGTGGCCGTCGACGACCCGCGCGACGTCGTCCTCGGCCCCCTCTCCCACTCGAGTGAGCGCCGCGCCCCAGTCGAGTGAGCGCCCCGTCCCGGCCGGCGGAGGTGACATCTGTCAGGGGGAGGCGCTGACAGAGGGACCGGGTCCGCCGGGCTTCGCAGGCCTACCGTCGAGGGAGTAGCGGGCCGACCGGTCCCGCGGACGGAGGAGACCGACGTGTTCTCGCCACGCAACCTCATCATCGCCGGAGTCGTGCTCATCGCCGTCGCGCTCGGTGCGTCCGGTCACGGCCTCTGGTGGCTCTTCGGGCTCTTCTGGGTGCTCCCTCACGCCGCCGGCCGCACCCGCGGCCACGCCTGTGGCAGTCGGGCCCGTCGCTCCCACGACCGCGGGCTCCCGCACGACGACCACGCCCCGACGCAGCCGGTCCCGGCGCAGCCCGACCCGACGCAGGACCGGCACGAGGCCTTCCCCGCCCGCTGAGCGCCGTCGGTGATGATGGAGGCATGACGACGCTGCCTCCTGCCGACGAGCTCCTCGCCCGGGCCCACGTCGTCGCCCTGCCGATGCGGGTGCGCTTCCGCGGCGTCGACGTGCGCGAGGCCCTGCTCCTCGAAGGGCCCTCGGGCTGGGGTGAGTTCAGCCCTTTCGTCGAGTACGCCGATCGCGAGTCCGCGCGCTGGCTGTCCGCGGCCCTCGAGGCGGCGTATGCCGTGTGGCCCGCTCCCGTGCGCGACGCCGTGGGGGTCAACGCGACCGTGCCGGCCGTCGGCCCCGACCGGGTGCCGGAGGTCCTGGCGCGCTTCGACGGGTGCACGACGGCGAAGGTGAAGGTCGCCGAGCGTGGCCAGACGCTCGACGACGACATCGACCGGGTCGCGGCAGTCCGGTCCGCGATGGGTCCGTCGGGGCGCATCCGGGTCGATGCCAACGGAGGGTGGGACGTCGCGACCGCCACGGAGGCGCTGCGGCGGCTCACGGCATACGACCTCGAGTACGCCGAGCAGCCCTGTGCCAGCGTCGAGGACCTCGTCGAGCTGCGAACCGCCTTGGCACGCAACGGGATCGATGTGCTCATCGCGGCCGACGAGTCGATCCGCAAGGCCGAGGACCCGATCCGTGTGGCCCGGCTCGGTGCCGCGGACCTCGTCGTCGTCAAGGTCGCACCCCTCGGTGGTGTGGCGTCGGCGCTCGGTGTCGTCGAGGCGTGCGGGCTGCCCGCCGTCGTGTCGTCGGCGCTCGACACGAGCGTCGGCATCGCTGCGGGGGTGGCCCTCGCCGCGGCGCTGCCGTCGCTCGACCACGCGTGCGGTCTCGGCACGGTGGGTCTCTTCGAGCGCGACGTCTCGGCGGACCCGTGGCGTCCGTCGGGCGGTCTCCTGGGGGTCGGTCGTGCCGTGGCGGACCCCGACGCGCTCGCGGACCTCGCGGCCCCGCCTGACCGGCAACAGTGGTGGCGTGACCGGCTCGTGCGCTGCCACACCGTGCTCGCCGAGGGGAGCCCCCGATGATCCAGGCCTGCCTCAACGGTGACCGCACCCGCGGCCAGCACCGCACGGTGCCGCAGACGCCCGACGAGCTCGCCCGCGCCGCGGCCGACGCCGTGGCGGCGGGTGCCGTCATGGTGCACGTGCACCCGCGTGACGAGTCCGGCCGCGAGACGCTCGAGACCCGGCACGTCGTCGACGCCGTCAGCGCGATCCGGGCTGCGACGCCGGGGCTCCGCATCAGCGTCTCGACGCGCGACGGCATCGTCGACAGCGCCCGCCGCAAGCTCGCCCACGTGTCGGAGTGGCCGTCGCCGGACCTCGGCGGCCCGGACTGCGCGAGCGTGAACTGGCACGAGGAGGGCGCCGTGGACGTCGCGGCAGCCCTGCGCGACAACGGATCCGGCGTCGAGGCGGGGATCTGGACGCCCATGGCGGCCAGCCGCTACGTGGGGACGAACTGGCCCTGGCAGGTCGAGCGGGTGCTCGTCGAGCTCATCCCGGGTGTGACGCCCGGCTCCGACGGGCCGTGGGCGGCCGAGCGCATCCTCGCGGCGCTCGGCATGTCGCCGGTGCCGGTCCTCGTGCACGGTGAGGGGCGCTGGACCTGGCGGGTGCTGCGCTGGGCGCAGGCTGCGGGCTACGACGTGCGCATCGGCCTCGAGGACACCGTCCACCTGCCCGACGGGCGGGCGGCGCGTGACAGTGCCGAGCTCGTCGCAGCAGCGGTGCGGTCCGAGCCGGGCACGCCGTCCCAGTGGCCGGTCCCCGACGCCCCGGGCTGACCCGACGCCGGTCCGGTCAGCGGCGGTCGTCGCGGTGGGTCACGACCTGCTGAGCCAGCTCGCGCAGCCAGGCGGCCTCGGCCCGGCGGTCGGCCCGCGAGACGGGGACCTCGAGGACCCTGGTGCCAGAAGGGGACTCGGCGAGCGCCTCGGCAAGCCGGCCGAGGTCGTCGACGCGTTCGTATGCCGTGTGGTGCGCCGCGCACAAGGCCTCGAGGTCGGTGCCGTGCGGGGTCGCGAAGACGCGTTCGAAGGCACGCGCGTAGCGGCGGTCGCCCTGCTCGAGGGTGCTGAAGATCGCGCCCCCGTCGTCGCTGAGCACGACGAAGGTGAGGTCGGGCCGCCGCTGACCGCGACCCGTGAGCAGGCCGTTCGTGTCGTGGAGGAAGGTCAGGTCGCCGAGGTAGGCGATGCTGCGCGCGGCTCGTGGGCGACCGAGGGCGACGCCGACGGCCGTCGAGACCATGCCGTCGATGCCGGCGAGACCACGGTTGCCGACGACGAAGCGGTGCTCGAGCGGCGTCCACGGTGTGGCCATGACGTCGAGGTCGCGGACGGGGTTCGACGAGCCGACGACGAGCGTCGTGTCGGCGGCGACCGCGGCGCCCACGACAGCCGCGACGGCGAGTGGCGACAGGCCGCCGTCCCCGGGGGCTCGTGACGGATCTCCCTCGGGCGCAACGAGTCCCGCATCGATGAGGGCGCCGAGTCGCTGGTCGGCGCCACGCCAGGCGTCGAACCAGGCCGGGTCGTCGGCGGCCTCGACCCGTGGCACGACGTCGAGCACGCGCGCCACCCGGCCCGGGTCGGTGGCCACGCCGGCACGACCTCGGACGGACAGGACCTCGAGGCCCGGGTCGCTGATGAGGCTCGTGACGGGGCGGGACAGGGTCGGGTGGCCGACGACGACGACGCGCTCGACGTCCCCGCGCAGGTCGGTGGTGAGCAGCAGCCGCCCGGTGCGCAGGGCCTGCCGGCCGATGCGCGCCCCAGAGGTGGGCTCCGCGACGAGCGGCCAGCCCGCCGCCTCGGCGAGCAGGCGTGCGGCTGGTCCGGCGTCGTCACCGGCGACGACGACCGTGCGCGGCCCGAGCGGCAGCACCTCGCCGTCGGTCGGCACCGACACCGACGGCTCGGCGCCTCGTCCGGCCCGGCCCGCGCGCGCAACGTCCGCCGGGGCGGACTTGTCGTGGGTATCGGCTCCGGTGTCGCGTCGGAGGTCCGCCGGGGCGGAGTTGTGGTGGGGTTCGGCTCCGGTGTCCCGTCGGAGGTCCGCCGGGGCGGAGTTGTCGTGAGGTTCGGCTCCGGTGTCGCGTCCGAGGTCCGCCGGGGCGGAGTTGTGGTGGTCGATCGAGGTGGGGAGGGAGGGAGGAGAGGGCTCCTCGGCCGGGCGCTGCCACCACGTCGTTGGGTCGGCGTCCGAGGGCAGCAGGTCACCGTCGAGCTGGACGTTGAGCTGGGTCGGTCCGGGTCGCGAGCACGCCTGTGCCACGAGGCCGGCCAGCTCGTCGTCGGGCGTGGCCGCCGTCAGGTCGTGGCACGGCGCAAAGGTGCCGAAGATGCCGGCCTGGTCGGTCGTCTGGTTGGCGCCCGTGCCCCGCAGGTGGTCGGGCCGGTCGGCACTGACGACGACCAGCCGGCGCCCCGTGTGGTGCGCCTCCATGACCGCCGGGAGCAGGTTGCCGACGGCCGTGCCCGACGTCGTGACGACGGCGACCGGTCGGCGTGACCCGGTGGCGAGACCGAGCGCGAGGAAGCCCGCGGACCGCTCGTCGACGCGCACGTGCAGGCGCAGGTCGCCGGCCCGGTCGGCCGCGTCGAGGGCGAGGGCGAAGGGTGCCGATCGCGACCCCGGGGCCAGCACGACGTCGCGCACCCCACCGAGCCACAGCTGCTGGAGCACGTGCAGCGCGACCTCAGGCGCACTCCGACGAGCGGTCACCGTCGCCCCGATCAGTCGCTCGCGAGCGCGTCGCGCATCGGGATGAGCTTGGCGTTGGACTCGGCCACCTCGGACTCGGGGTCGGACCCCGCGACGATGCCGCACCCGGCATACAGCGTGATCTGTGACGGGTTGCCGGGATCGATGGCGCCGCTGCGGAGGGCGATGCCCCACGCGCCGTCGCCACTGGCGTCCATCCAGCCCACCGGGCCGGCGTAGCGCCCCCGGTCCATGTGCTCGAGCTCCCCGATCAGCTCGACCGCGCGGGCCGTGGGGGTCCCGCCGACGGCGGCCGAGGGGTGCAGCGACGCGGCGAGCGTCAGGGCCGAGGCCTCGTCGGCGCTCACGGCGGCGACGTCGGTCGCGAGGTGCATGACGTTGGGCAGGTGCAGCACGAACGGTGCCTCGGGCACGTTCATCGACGAGCAGTGCGGGGCGAGGGCCTCGGCGACGGAGCGCACGGCGTACTCGTGCTCCTCGAGGTCCTTCGACGAGCGGGCGAGCGAGGCCGCGAGGGCGAGGTCCTTGGCGTCGTCGCCGGTGCGGCGGATCGTGCCGGCCAGCACACGCGAGGTGATGAGTCCCTGGTCGCGGCGCACGAGCAGCTCGGGGGTTGCTCCGACGAGACCGGCCACCGAGAAGACCCACGTGTTCTCGTAGCGCTCGGCGAGTCGACGCAGCAGCCAGCGCGGGTCGATGGGGCCGGAGGCCGTCGCGACGAGGTCGCGGGCGAGGACGACCTTGTCGACCTCACCCGCCCCGATGCGCTGGACGGCGTCGGCGACCGCATGGGCGTAGTCGGCGGGGGACACCTGGCCGTCGGCGAAGGCGACGTCACGAGGAGGCTCGGGATCGCTTGCGACAGAGGGCTTCTCGAGCAGCGTGAGCTGTGGTTCGAGAGAGACCGTCGTGAGCCAGGTCTGCCCGTCCCGACGCCCGACGATCGTCGAGGGGACGACGAGCCGGGCCGCCTCGGCGGAGTCGGAGGCGAAGGGGAACGAGCCGAAGCACACGAGACCCGTGCCCGGGCGGCCCACCTCGTCGCGCACGACGGCGTGCCGGCTGACCTCGCGCCACCAGGCCTCGGCCTCGCGGAAACGGCTGTCGCCGTTGGCCTCGAACGACAGTGCCGACCCCCAGCCGACGAGGCCCTCGCCTCGGCGCACCCACGAGAGCAGCTCGTCGTGCGGGACGTCGGCCGGGAGGTAGGCCAGCAGTGGGTCCGCGGCCTCGAGGGGCACCGTGCGGACGACGACCGTCGGTCCCGCGGCGGGGGACGGCGCTTCGGGGGCGGGAAGCGTGGACATCGGTGGCAACTCTACGGCCGATCGTGAGCCACCCCGCTCGCGTGGTCGCCGGTGCGACCCGACCCACACCCGTCGTGGGTGCGAGGATGAGCGCATGACCCGTGCGCAGCTGGACAAGAAGCCGGTCGACGTCGCGTCGATGTTCGACACCGTCGCCGAGAAGTACGACGTGACCAACGACGTGCTCTCGCTCGGGCAGGACCGGCTGTGGCGCCGGGCCGTCGTCAAGGCCGTCGACGCCAAGCCGTGGGAGCGCATCCTCGACATCGCGGCGGGCACGGGCACGTCGAGCGAGCCGTGGGCCAACGAGGAGATCGAGGTCGTCCCGGCCGACTTCTCGCTCGGCATGCTGCGGGTCGGCCGCCGGCGTCGCCCGGACATGGCCTTCACGGCCGCCGACGCGATGAGCCTGCCGTTCGCCGACGAGAGCTTCGACGTCGTGACGATGAGCTTCGGGCTGCGCAACGTCGCCGATGCCGAGACCGCGCTGCGCGAGTTCCTCCGCGTCACCAAGCCGGGCGGCCGACTCCTCGTCTGCGAGTTCAGCCAGCCGGTCAACAAGGTCTTCCGCACCGTCTACTCGAACTACCTCATGCGTGCGCTCCCGCCGGTCGCCCGCCGCACGTCGAGCAACCCCGACTCCTACGTCTACCTCGCCGAGTCGATCCGCGCCTGGCCGCCGCAGGGCGAGCTCGCCCGAGTCGTCGAGGCGGCCGGCTGGCAGCAGGTCGGCTGGACCAACCTGACCGGCGGCATCGTCGCGCTGCACCACGGCACCAAGCGCTGACCGTCGGCTTGTCGAGAGTTAGGCATGCCTTATCTGACAAGCGCGAAATCGCGGGAATAGACTCCCGAAGTTAGTTCGTGAAGATCTTCACAAGCGGTTCGGAAGCGTGCAGGGAGACATGACCAGTTCGAGCGTCGCGCCCCGCCCCTCGGGGTCTGGTGCTGCACCCGTCGAGCGGGCCGACGTCATCGTCGTCGGCGCCGGTCCGGGCGGCAGCGCGACGGCGGCCTACCTCGCCGACCACGGTCTCGACGTCGTCCTCCTCGAGAAGTCGGCCTTCCCCCGCGACAAGATCTGCGGCGACGGCCTGACCCCCCGCGCGACCAAGGAGCTCATCTCCCTCGGCGTCGACACGACGGGGTGGCAGCGCACCAAGGGCCTGCGCATCAAGGGTGGCGGCCACACGCTGCAGCTCGACTGGCCCGAGTCCGACGCCTTCCCGGGCTACGGCATGGTCCGCACCCGCGCCCAGCTCGACGAGACCCTGGCCCGCCACGCCGAGGCCCGGGGCGCGCGCCTCCACGAGCGCACGAGCGTCTCCACCCCGCTCCGCGACTCCTCGGGCCGCGTCACCGGCGTCACGGCCAAGCGCCTCGACGACGCCGGCCGCGCGACGGGCGAGACCGTCTCCTACCGTGCGCCCGTCGTCGTCGCGAGCGACGGCGTCTCGAGCCGCCTCGCCACGGCCGTCGGCCGACCCAAGCGCGAGGACCGCGTCATGGGCGTGGCCGTCCGCGCCTACTACACGACGCCGAAGCGCGACGACTACCTCGAGAGCCACCTCGAGCTGTGGAGCCGCGACGACGACGGCAACCGCATCCTCATGCCCGGCTACGGCTGGCTCTTCCCGCTCGAGGACGGCCGCACCAACGTCGGCCTCGGCACGCTCGACACCACCTCGGCCTTCCAGAAGACCGACTACAAGGACGTCATGCGTCGCTGGGTCGAGGACATCAATCCCGAGTGGCAGCTCGAGCACGACGAGTCGGCCGGTCCGATCCGCGGCGCCGCGCTGCCGATGGGCTTCAACCGCACCCCGCTCTACGCCGACGGCCTGCTCCTCGTCGGCGACTCCGGTGGCATGGTCAACCCCTTCAACGGCGAGGGCATCGACTACGCCCTCGAGGCCGCGCGCCTCGGCGCGGAGCTCGTCGCCCAGGCCATGGCGCGCCCGAGCGACGCTGCGCGCGAACGGGTGCTCGCGGCATACCCCAAGGTCATGAAGGACGAGCTGGGCGGCTACTTCACGCTCGGTCGCTGGTTCGCCCACGCCATCGGCAACCCCGAGGTCATGCGGCTCGCGACGAAGTACGGCCTGCCCCGCAGGAAGCTCATGCCGCTCCTGCTCAAGATCATGGCCAACCTCGCCGACCCCGCGAGCAAGGGCGCGAGCGACCGCCTCATCACCACCCTCTCGCGGCTGGCTCCGAGCGCATGAGCCACCCGCCCGTCGGCGCCATTGTGACGCCGAGCACAATCGATGCCGACGCCCCTAGGATGGGTGCGCCGCGCACCTGCGCCCCTGCTTCGCACGTCAAGCACGACCGAAAGGCACGTGACCTCGGATGAACTCCTACGTCCCGATCCTGTTCATGCTGGGGCTCGGCTTCGCGTTCGCCGCGCTGTCGGTCTTCACCTCGCTCGTCGTCGGGCCCAAGCGCTACAACCGCGCCAAGCTCGAGGCGTACGAGTGCGGCATCCAGCCGACGCCCCAGGCGGCCGGTGGTGGCCGCGTGCCGATCAAGTACTACCTGACGGCGATGCTCTTCATCATCTTCGACATCGAGTCCGTCTTCCTCTACCCGTTCGCGGTGGCCTTCAACAAGCTCGGCCTCTTCGCGCTGGTCGAGATGGTCCTGTTCATCCTCACGGTGTTCGTCGCGTACGCCTACGTCTGGCGTCGCGGCGGCCTCGAGTGGGACTGACGCCCGTTGCAAACGTGAGCACCCGCACCAGCGGGTACGCGTCCACCGGGTTCGTCAGGAAAGGTTAAGGAGTAAGCAATGGGTCTCGAAGAGAAGCTCCCAGCCGGGTTCCTGCTCTCGACCGTCGAGGGTCTCGCCGGCTACATGCGCAAGGCCTCGATCTGGCCGGCCACGTTCGGCCTAGCGTGCTGCGCCATCGAGATGATGGCCGTGGGCACGCCCGACTACGACATCGCCCGGTTCGGCATGGAGCGCTTCTCGGCGACCCCGCGCCAGGCCGACCTCATGATCGTCGCCGGTCGCGTCAGCCAGAAGATGGCCCCTGTCGTGCGCCAGGTCTACGACCAGATGCCCAACCCCAAGTGGGTCATCTCGATGGGTGTGTGCGCCAGCTCGGGCGGCATGTTCAACAACTACGCGATCGTCCAGGGCGTCGACCACATCATCCCGGTCGACATCTACCTGCCCGGCTGCCCGCCGCGCCCGCAGATGCTGCTCAACGCGATCATCGAGCTGCACCACCAGATCGAGACCTCGCCGCTCGGCGTCAACCGCGAGGAGGCGGCCAAGGCCGCCGAGGTCGCGGCCCTCTCCGCGACGCCGACGCACCAGATGAAGGGTCTCCTCGCATGAGCGACGGGGAGAAGAAGGACGACACGAACGCCGTGAACGCCGACACGACCAAGGACCAAGCCTCGGGCCTGACGCCCCACGAGATCGAGCTCGCCCGGACGGGCGGCTCGACCGAGCCCGAGGTCGTCGGCGTGCGCCACGGCATGTTCGGGGCGACCCAGGGCGCCGACACGACCGGCTACTCCGGCCTCGTCCGCCCGATCCTCGTCGCCGGCGCCTCGGAGCGCCCCTACGGCGGCTACTTCGACGAGATCGCCGACAACCTCGAGCGTGGCCTCGTCGGCGGCACGGCCTCCTACGGCGAGGCCGTCGACCGCGTCGTCGTCGACCGGGGCGAGATGACGATCCACGTCCGCCGCGAGCACCTGCTGGCCGTCGCCCGCGTCCTGCGCGACGACGCGTCGCTGCGCTTCGAGATCGTCACCGGCGTCTCGGGCGTGCACTACCCGAACCGCACCGGCGAGGAGCTGCACGCGGTCTACCACTTCCTGTCGATCACCCACGGCGGCCGGCGGGTCCGCGTCGAGGTCTCGTGCCCCGACGACGACCGCCACATCCCGTCGATCGTCTCCGTCTACCCGGCCAACGACTGGCACGAGCGCGAGACGTGGGACATGTTCGGCATCGAGTTCGACGGCCACCCGGCCCTCACCCGAATCCTCATGCCCGACGACTGGCCGGGCCACCCGCAGCGGAAGGACTACCCCCTCGGCGGCATCCCCGTCGAGTACAAGGGCGCCACCGTCCCGCCGCCGGACCAGCGGAGGTCGTACAACTGATGAGCACGCACACCGAGTTCACCCAGACCGAGGTGCCGGAGCCCGGCGCCAACGACGTCTACGCCACGTCCGTGGCCGACGAGCAGGCCAGCGAGGGCGCCCACGTCTTCAACGCCGCCGGCGGCGACTGGAACGACCTCGTCGACGAGGCCACCTCGCTCGGCGAGGAGCGCATCGTCGTCAACATGGGGCCGCAGCACCCGTCGACGCACGGCGTGCTCCGCCTCATCCTCGAGATCGACGGCGAGACGGTGACGGAGGCCCGCGCAGGCATCGGCTACCTCCACACCGGCATCGAGAAGAACATGGAGTACCGCACCTGGGTGCAGGGCGTCACGTTCTGCACGCGCATGGACTACCTCACGCCCATGTTCCAGGAGGCGGCCTACTGCCTCGCCATCGAGAAGCTCCTCGGCATCACGGACCAGATCCCCGAGCGGGCCAACGTCATCCGCGTGCTCATGATGGAGATGACGCGCATCAGCAGCCACCTCATCTGCCTCGGCACCGGTGGCATGGAGATGGGCGCGACGACGGTCATGACCGTCGCCTTCCGCGAGCGCGAGCGACTGCTCCGCGTCATCGAGATGATCACGGGCCTGCGCATGAACAACGCCTACATCCGCCCCGGCGGTGTGGCGCAGGACCTGCCGCCCGGCGCCATCGACGCGCTCCGCGAGATGGTCCCAGAGGTGCGCCGTGGTCTCGGCGAGCTCGAGGCGCTGCTCAACGAGAACCCCATCCTCAAGGGCCGCACCGTCGACGTCGGCGTGCTCAACCTCGCCGGCTGCATGGCGCTCGGCATCACCGGCCCGGTGCTCCGCTCGACCGGCCTGCCGCACGACCTGCGCAAGCTCGACCCCTACTGCGGCTACGAGACCTACGACTTCGAGATCAAGACCCGCACGAGCCAGGACGCCTACGGCCGCCTGCGGATCCGCATCGACGAGATGTACGAGTCGCTGAAGATCATCGAGCAGGCGACCGACCGCCTCCAGGCGAACGAGGGCCCGGTCATGGTGGCCGACAAGAAGATCGCCTGGCCGGCGCAGCTCGCGCTCGGCAGCGACGGTCTCGGCAACAGCCTCGACCACATCCGCGAGATCATGGGCACCTCGATGGAGTCCCTGATCCACCACTTCAAGCTCGTCACCGAGGGTTTCCGCGTGCCGGCTGGACAGGCCTACGTCGCCATCGAGTCGCCGAAGGGCGAGCTCGGCTGCCACGTCGTCTCCGACGGGGGCACGCGCCCCTACCGCGCCCACTTCCGCGACCCGAGCTTCAACAACCTGCAGGCCGTGGCCGCGATGTGCGAAGGCAGCCAGATCGCCGACGTCATCGTCGCCGTGGCCTCGATCGACCCCGTCATGGGAGGTGTGGACCGTTGAGCGGTCACGACGCGTCAGGCCACCTGCACGTCAGCCCCGAGTCCAAGGCGCCGTATGCCGCCGACGTCCTCGAGAAGCTGCACGTCGACGCCGCCGAGGTCATCTCGCGCTACCCGCAGAAGCGCTCGGCGCTGCTGCCGCTGCTGCACCTCGTGCAGTCGGTCGACGGTTACGTCGCGGGCCGAGGCGTGAGCTTCTGCGCGGAGGTGCTCGACCTCACCGAGGCCGAGGTGAGCGGTGTCGCCACCTTCTACACGCAGTACAAGCGCCACCCCAACGGTGACTACACCGTCGGCGTCTGCACCAACACGCTGTGTGCGGTCATGGGCGGCGACCTCATCTTCGACCGGCTCTCCGAGCACCTCGGCATCGGCCACGACGAGACGACCGACGACGGCAGGATCACCCTCGAGCGCGTCGAGTGCAACGCCGCGTGCGACTACGCGCCGGTCGTCATGGCCAACTGGGAGTTCTTCGACAACCAGACGCCGGAGAGCACGATCGGCCTCGTCGAGGACCTTCGCGCCGGCAAGGACGTCGCCCCGACGCGCGGCGCCGCCAAGGTCTGCACGTTCAAGGAGGTCTCGCGGGTCCTCGCGGGCTTCGAGGACGGCCGCGCCGACGAGGGCGTGGGCGCCGGTCCGGCGTCCCTGCTCGGTCTCAAGATCGCCAACGACCGCGGCTGGGTCGCCCCTGGTGCCAACAGCAGCAACGGCTCGCACTCGTCGCAGCCCGACGGGAAGGACGGATCGCAGTGACCGACACCCTGACCCCGATCCTCACGAAGTTCTGGGACGACCCGCAGTCCTGGACCCTCGCGACCTACGAGCGCCACGACGGCTACAAGGCCCTGACCAAGGCGCTCGACATGGAGCCGCAGGCGATCATCGACGCCGTCAAGGACTCCAGCATCCGTGGCCGTGGTGGTGCCGGCTTCCCGACCGGCATGAAGTGGTCGTTCATGGCGCCGCCCGACGGCGGCCCGCGCTACCTCGTCGTCAACGCCGACGAGTCCGAGCCGGGCACGTGCAAGGACGTGCCGCTCATGATGGCCAACCCGCACGCGCTCATCGAGGGGGTGGCCATCTCCTCGTACGCCATCGGCTGCGAGCACGCGTTCATCTACCTCCGCGGTGAGGTCGTCCACGTCTACCGCCGCCTGCTGCGCGCCGTCGAGGAGGCCCGTGCCGCGGGCTACCTCGGCGACAACGTCGGTGGCAAGGGCGTCAAGGTCGACATCACCGTGCACGCCGGCGCCGGCGCCTACATCTGCGGCGAGGAGACGGCGCTGCTCGACTCGCTCGAAGGTCGCCGCGGCCAGCCGCGCCTCAAGCCGCCGTTCCCCGGTGCCGCCGGTCTCTACGCCCGCCCGACGTCGGTCAACAACGTCGAGTCCATCGCCTCGGTGCCCGGGATCATCCTCGAGGGCTCCGACTGGTTCAAGGGCATGGGCACCGAGAAGTCCACGGGCTTCGGCATCTTCAGCCTCTCCGGCCACGTCGCCAACCCGGGCCAGTTCGAGGCCCCGCTCGGCATCACGATGCGCGAGCTCATCGACCTCGCCGGCGGCATGCGCGGCGGCAAGAAGCTGAAGTTCTGGACGCCGGGTGGCAGCTCGACGCCGATCTTCACCGACCAGCACCTCGACGTGCCCCTCGACTTCGACTCGGTCGCCGCGGCCGGCTCGATGCTCGGCACGCGTGCCCTGCAGGTCTTCGACGAGACCGTGTCGGTCGTGCGCGCCGTCGCCCGCTGGACCGACTTCTACGCCCACGAGTCGTGCGGCAAGTGCACGCCGTGCCGCGAGGGCACGTGGTGGCTGCGCCAGATCATGAACCGCATCGAGAACGGCCAGGGCACGCAGGACGACATCGACAAGCTCGTCGACATCTGCGACAACATCCTCGGTCGCAGCTTCTGCGCCCTCGGTGACGCGGCCACGAGCCCGATCACCTCGGCCGTGCAGTACTTCCGCGAGGAGTTCGAGGCCGGCATGCACACGCCGGCCCACGAGCTCTTCCCGCCCGAGAAGTCGGTCCTCTTCGACGTCCAGACCAAGGAGTCCAGCGGGATGGTGTCCGCATGACCGCCACGACGGAGACGAAGGCGCCCACGGCGCCCGACCACGTCAGCCTGACGATCGACGGCGTGCCCGTCAGCGTCCCCAAGGGCACGCTCGTCATCCGCGCCGCCGAGACGATCGGCGTCGAGATCCCGCGCTTCTGCGACCACCCGCTGCTCGACCCCGTCGGGGCGTGCCGCCAGTGCCTCGTCGACGTCGCGATGCCTGACCGCGAGGGCAACGTCCGCCCCATGCCGAAGCCGCAGGCCTCGTGCACGATGACGGTGTCCGAGGGCATGGTCGTCAACACGCAGGCCACGTCCAAGGTCGCCGACAAGGCGCAGCAGGGTGTCATGGAGCTGCTCCTCATCAACCACCCGCTCGACTGCCCGGTCTGCGACAAGGGCGGCGAGTGCCCCCTGCAGAACCAGGCGATGAGCGCCGGCCGCCCGGTGTCGCGCTTCGACGACGTCAAGCGCACCTACCCCAAGCCGGTCAACATCTCCTCGCAGGTCCTGCTCGACCGCGAGCGCTGCGTGCTCTGCGCCCGCTGCACCCGCTTCTCCGACCAGGTCGCCGGTGACCCGTTCATCGCGCTCGTCGAGCGCGGTGCGCTCCAGCAGATCGGCATCTACGAGGAGAAGCCGTTCGAGAGCTACTTCTCGGGCAACACCGTCCAGATCTGCCCGGTCGGCGCGCTGACCGGTGCGGCCTACCGCTTCCGCAGCCGGCCCTTCGACCTCGTGTCGACGCCGTCGGTCTGTGAGCACTGCGCGAGCGGCTGCGCGACCCGCACCGACCACCGCCGCGGCGTCGTGCTGCGCCGGATGGCGGCCGAGGACCAGGCCGTCAACGAGGAGTGGAACTGCGACAAGGGCCGGTGGGCGTTCACGTACGCCACGCTGCCCGACCGCGTCGAGCTGCCCATGGTCCGTGACGCCGACGGCGAGCTGCAGGTCGTCGGCTGGCCCGAGGCCCTCGCTGCCGCGGCGGCCGGTCTCGCCGGCACCAAGGCCGGCGTGCTCGTCGGTGGACGCGTGTCCGCCGAGGACGCCTACGCCTACGGCAAGTTCGCGCGCGTCGTGCTCGGCACCAACGACGTCGACTTCCGGGCGCGACCGCACTCGGCCGAGGAGGTCGCCTTCCTCGCCGAGCACGTCGCCGCCACGGGACCCGATGGCGGCGCCGTCACGTATGCCGACCTCGAGGCCGCCAAGGCCGTCCTGCTCGTGGGCTTCGAGCCCGAGGACGAGAGCCCGATCGTCTTCCTGCGCCTGCGCAAGGCGTTCCGCAAGCACCGGACGCAGGTGTATGCCGTCGCGTCCCACCCGACGCGCGGCCTGACCAAGGTGGGCGGCACGCTGCTGCCGACCGTCCCCGGCCACGAGGCGTCGGCCCTGACCGACCTCGGCTCGACCGAGCTCGGCGCGAAGGCCCGCGAGGCCCTCGGTGCCGGTGGCGTCGTGCTCGTCGGTGAGCGCCTCGCCACCTCGCCCGGTGCCCTGCGCGCCGCGGCCGACCTCGCCGCCGCCACCGGTGCCCGCCTCGCGTGGGTGCCGCGTCGGGCGGGGGAGCGCGGTGCCCTCGAGGCCGGTGCGCTCGGTGCGCTCCTGCCCGGCGGACGCCCGGTCTCCGACGCCTCGGCCCGTGCCGAGGTCGCCCGCGTGTGGGACGTCGACCAGGTCCCGGCCACCCCGGCCCGCGACACGGCCGGCATCGTCGCGGCCGCTGCGGCCGGCGACATCGCGGCCCTCGTCGTCGGTGGCGTCGACCCGTCCGACCTCGGTGACCCGGCCGCCACGGCAGCGCTCGAGAAGGCGTTCGTCGTCTCGCTCGAGATGCGCGAGTCGCCGGTCACGGCCGTCGCCGACGTCGTGCTGCCCGTCGCCTCGCAGTCCGAGAAGACCGGCACCTACGTCAACTGGGAAGGCCGCGTCCGCGCCTTCGAGGAGGCCCTCGAGACCAACGCGGTCAGCGACCACCGCGCCCTCGACATGCTCGCGAGCGAGATGGGCGTCTTCCTCGAGACCCGCACCCAGCGCGAGATCCACGCCCAGTTCGAGGCCCTCGGTCCGTGGGGTGGCGCCCGTGCCACGAGCGCCCCCGACGGCCAGCGCGTCGCGACGGCCCCCGACGGCAGCGGCGACTTCGTCCTGTCGAGCTGGGCCACGCTCCTCGATGCCGGCCGCATGCAGGACGGCGAGCCGTTCCTCGCCGGCACCGCGCCGCTCGCCGTGGCCCGTCTGTCCGAGGCCTCGGCCGCCGGCCTCGGGCTCGTCGAGGGCGACCACGTCACGGTCTCCGGCCCGGCCGGCAGCGTCACGCTGCCCGCCGTCGTCACCGAGGGGATGGTCGACGGCGTGGTCTGGGTCCCGACCAACTCGCGTTCCACCAGCGACTCGACCCACCAGGACTGCTCGATCCGCTCGGGCCTCGGCACCGACGCCGGTGGCCGCGTCCACGTCACGAAGGGTGGTGCGGCATGAGCCTCGGCCTGACCGCATACGGGGTGGCAGCCACGCTGCCCGTGTCCGAGAACCCCACGGCCGACTTCAGCGACACCCCGTGGTGGGTGGCCCTGATCAAGGCCGTCGGCATCTTCGTCTACCTGCTCGTCTCGACGCTGCTCGTCATCTGGTTCGAGCGCCGCGTCATCGGCCGCATGCAGCAGCGCCCGGGCCCGAACCGCAACGGTCCCTTCGGTCTGCTCCAGACGCTCGCCGACGGCATGAAGTCGATGCTCAAGGAAGACATCACGCCGGCCAACGCCGAGAAGCTCATCTACACCCTCGCGCCGCTGCTCGCCGCGACGATGGCCTTCGTGTCGTTCGCGATCATCCCGGTCGGCGGCACCGTCTCGATGTTCGGCCACGAGACGCCGCTGCAGGTCACCGACGTCCCCGTCGCCGTGCTGCTCGTGCTCGCCGTCGCCTCGGTCGGCGTCTACGGCATCATCCTCGCCGGGTGGAGCTCCGGCTCGACCTACCCGCTGCTCGGTGGCCTGCGCTCGACCGCCCAGGTCATCAGCTACGAGATCGCCATGGGACTCTCGCTCGTCGCGATCTTCCTCTACAGCGGGTCGATGTCGACCTCGGCGATCGTCTCGGCGCAGAGCTCGCTCTGGTACATCCTCCCGGCGTTCTTCAGCTTCGCCGTCTACGTCATCACCATGGTCGGCGAGACCAACCGCCTGCCCTTCGACCTCGCCGAGGGCGAGGGTGAGCTGACCGGTGGCTTCCACACCGAGTACTCCTCGATGCGGTTCGCGATGTTCTTCCTCGGCGAGTACGTCAACATGTTCACCGTCTCGGCCCTGGCCACCACGCTCTTCCTCGGTGGCTGGCAGGCCCCGCCGTTCATCTCGGCGATCAACGACAACATGTTCGGCGGCGGCTGGTGGGGCCTGCTGTGGTTCACCGCCAAGCTGTGGCTGTTCATGTTCATGTTCGTCTGGCTTCGTGGCTCGCTGCCGCGTGTCCGCTACGACCAGTTCATGCGCTTCGGCTGGAAGTTCCTCATCCCGATCACCCTGGCCTGGGTCGTGGCCGTCGCCTTCATCCGCGGCGCTCAGCTCGGCTTCCTCGGTGACAGCAAGCTGACCTTCGCCGGGCGCGAGCTGTCCGTCGCGACCGTCGTCATCGTCAGCATCGTCGCCGTCATCGCCCTCGCCGCGGCGTGGATCTGGGACGACAAGCGCGCCGCCCGTGCCGCCGCCGAGGACGTGACCCCGCCGGAGGAGATCGACCCCTTCGAGGACGGCTACCCCGTCCCGCCGCTGCCGGGTCAGCGCCTCAACGAGCCGACCCGGTCGGGCCACCAGCTGGCGGCATCCCGCGAGCCCGTGCTCACGACCGTCGGCACCTCGAGCACCTCGAGCACCTCGACCGCCGTCAAGGAGGAGGACCATGGCTGACGACACCGTCGGCAAGGACGTGTCACCCCAGAGCCCCGGCAGGGGTTCAGAGGTCGGCGCGCCCCGTGACCAGCGACCCGGTCAGGACGACCGCAGCAAGGGCTTCCTGTCCGAGCTCTTCGCGCCGGTGGCCGGTTTCGGGGTGTCGTTCTCTACGATGTTCCGCAAGGTCGCGACCGAGGAGTACCCCGAGAAGCCGCGCCCCACGGCGCCGCGCTTCCACGGTCGCCACCAGCTCAACCGCTACCCGGACGGCCTCGAGAAGTGCATCGGCTGCGAGCTGTGCGCGTGGGCCTGCCCGGCCGACGCGATCCTCGTCGAGGGTGCCGACAACGACGACACCCCGCTCGACCAGGGTGGCAAGGGCCGCTTCAGCCCGGGCGAGCGCTACGGCCGCGTCTACCAGATCAACTACCTGCGCTGCATCTTCTGCGGCCTGTGCATCGAGGCGTGCCCGACGCGCGCCCTGACGATGACGAACTTCTACGAGCTCGCCGACAACGACCGCGGCAAGCTGATCTTCACCAAGGACCAGCTGCTCGCCCCGCTCCAGAGCGGCATGCTCCAGACGCCGTTCCCGATGTCCGACGGGCTCGAGGAGCGCGACTACTACCAGGGCAAGGTGAGCGAGCCGACCGCCGCGCAGCGCGCCTACGTCGACGCCCGCGACGCGGCCGACGACGAGGACGACGCGTATGCCGGTGGGCCCGGCAACGTCGGGGCGGCGGTGCCCGGGGCCCATGACCTCGTGCACTCCACCCACCCGACCGCAGCAGAGACCAGGGAAGGGGCCAACCCGTGACCTCCACCGCCGAAGCCGTCGGCTTCTGGGTGCTCGCCCCGATCGCGGTCCTCGCCGCGCTGGGCCTGCTCTTCGCCAAGAAGGCTGTCCACGCCGCCCTCGGCATGGCCCTGGTCATGTGCATCCTCGGCGTCTTCTACATCATGCAGAAGGCCGACTTCCTCGGGATCGTGCAGATCTTCGTCTACACCGGCGCCGTGATGATGCTCTTCCTCTTCGTCCTCATGCTCGTCGGCGTCGACTCGTCCGACTCGATCGTCGAGACGATCAAGGGTCAGCGCTGGGCTTCGCTGCTGCTCGTCATCGGCCTCGCCGGCATCCTCGTCTTCTCGCTGGGCCGCGTCGTCATGGACGAGCAGACGGTGCAGGCCGGGATGGACAAGCTCGTCTCGTCCAACGCCGAGACCGGCAACGTGACGGGCCTCGCCGAGCTGATCTTCGGCCAGTACGTCTGGATCTTCGAGGTCACCTCGGCCCTGCTCATCACGGCCGCCCTCGGCGCCATGGTGCTCGCGCACCGCGAGCGCCTGACACCGCGCATCACGCAGGCCGAGTGGGCCGCCAAGCGCGTCCGCGACAACAAGAACGTCGCGGGCCTGCCCGCGCCGGGTGTCTATGCCCGCCACAACGCGGTCGACACCCCGGCGCTGCTGCCCGACGGCACGCCGAGCGACCTGTCCGTCTCGCGCGTCCTCGTGGCCCGTGACCAGGTCGCGACGACCGACGGCTTCAAGGACGTCGAGCGCCACATGGAGCGCGAGATCGAGGAAGGTCGGTCCAAGTGAGCCCGATGCACTACGTCTACCTCTCGGTGCTGCTCTTCGCCATCGGCGCGGCTGCAGTGCTGGTGCGACGCAACGCGATCATCGTCTTCATGGGCGTCGAGCTCATGCTCAACGCGACGAACCTCGCCCTCGTCACCTTCTCCCGGATGCACGGCGCCCTCGACGGGCAGGTCATGGCCCTGTTCGTCATGGTCGTCGCAGCCGCGGAGGTCGTCGTGGGACTCGCCATCATCATGGCGATCTTCCGCGCCCGCCGCTCGGCCTCGGTCGACGACGCCAACCTGCTGAAGCTGTAAGGAGCGCCGGCCAGAATGGGAACTCTCGTCCAGACGCTCGCGAGCTCGTCGAGCACGCTGAGCACGTATGCCGCGGGCCTCGCCACGCACGAAGGTGAGGCGCACGCCGCCACCGGGGTGACGGCATACGCGTGGCTGCTCGTCGCGCTGCCGCTGCTCGGTGCCGCCGTGCTCCTCCTCGGCGGCCGCCGCACCGACAGGTTCGGGCCCGTGCTCGCGACCGCCCTCTCCTGGGGTGCGTTCGTCGTCGGCGCGCTCGTCTTCCTCGCGATGCTCGGCCGTGGTGCCGAGGACCGCGCCGTCGGCATCAACCTCTTCGACTGGATCGCCGCCGGCTCGTTCAAGGTGAGCGCGGGGCTGCTCGTCGACCAGCTGTCCATGGTCTTCGTCCTGCTCATCACCTTCGTCGGCTCGCTCATCCACGTCTACTCGATCGGGTACATGGAGCACGACGCCGACAAGCGGCGCTTCTTCGCCTACCTCAACCTGTTCGTCGCGGCGATGCTGCTGCTCGTCCTCGCCAACTCCTACCTGCTGCTCTACGTCGGCTGGGAGGGCGTCGGCCTCGCGAGCTACCTGCTCATCGGCTTCTGGAACTACAACCCGGCCTACGCGACCGCGGCCAACAAGGCGTTCGTCGCCAACCGCGTCGGTGACTTCGGTCTGTCCATCGCGATCATCGTGATGTTCTTCCACTTCGGTGCGGTCGACTTCGCGACGGTGCTCGGCGCGGCCGGCAGCAACGCCAACCAGGGCTTCATGACGGCCATCGGCCTGATGCTCCTGCTCGGCGCCTGCGGCAAGTCGGCGCAGTTCCCGCTCCAGAGCTGGCTCGGTGACGCCATGGCCGGCCCGACGCCGGTCTCGGCGCTCATCCACGCCGCGACCATGGTCACCGCCGGCGTCTACCTCGTCGTGCGCTCGGCGCCGATCTTCGAGGCGGCGCCCACGGCCCAGCTCGTCGTCGTCATCGTCGGCGCGATCACGCTGCTCTTCGGTGCGATCGTCGGTTGCGCCAAGGACGACATCAAGAAGGCCCTCGCGGCCTCGACGATGAGCCAGATCGGCTACATGATGCTCGCCGCAGGCCTCGGCCCGGTCGGCTACGCGTTCGCGATCTTCCACCTGCTCATGCACGGGTTCTTCAAGGCCGGGATGTTCCTCGGGGCCGGGTCGGTCATGCACGGCATGAACGACCAGGTCGACATGCGCCGCTTCGGCGGCCTGTCCGGCGCCATGAAGATCACGTGGGCGACGTTCGCCGTCGGCTGGCTCGCCATCCTCGGCGTGCCCCCGTTCTCGGGCTTCTGGTCCAAGGACAAGATCATCGAGGCCGCCTTCATCGGCGAGGGCTGGCGCCCGTGGGTCTTCGGTCTGGCCGCCCTCCTCGGTGCCGGCATCACGGCCTTCTACATGTCGCGCCTGTTCTTCATGACCTTCCACGGCAAGAAGCGCTGGACCGACGACGTGCACCCGCACGAGTCGGGCAAGCTCATGACGGTCCCGATGATCGTCCTCGCGGTGGGCTCGGCCTTCCTCGGTCTGATCCTCGGCCCGACGGGACTCTTCACCTCCTGGCTCGAGCCGGTCACCGGCGCCGAGCCCGAGGGCGCCCACCCGGTCATCCCGGTGCCGGTCCTCATGGCCCTGACGCTCGTCCTCGTCGCCGCCGGTGGCGCCTTGGCGTGGCTGCGCTACTGGCGTGACGAGGTGCCGGTCACGGCCCCGGCCGGCTCGCTGCTCACGCAGGCGGCGCGCAAGGACCTCTACCAGGACCAGGTCAACGAGGCCCTCCTCATGCGGCCCGGCATCCACCTCACGCGCTCGCTCGTCTTCGCCGACAGCAAGGGCGTGGACGGTGCGGCCGGTGGCCTCGCCGCCCTCGTCGGCGGGACGAGCTCCCGCCTGCGCAAGCTGCAGAACGGCTTCGCGCGCTCCTATGCCCTGACGATGCTCGCTGGTGTCGTCGCCATCCTCGGTGCTCTTTGGGTGATGTCCTGATGACCGCAATGTCCACCGTCCCCTGGCTGACGATCCTCGGCCTCATCCCTCTCGTGGGCGCGCTCGTCGTCGCCTTCGTGCCGGGGAGCGCCGAGAACGCCAAGCGGATGGCGATCGGGTTCTCCGTCGTCACGCTCGTCGTCGGCATCATCGCCGCGACGCAGTTCGACCGTGCCTCCGGCAAGCAGTTCCAGCTCGGTGAGCAGCACTCGTGGATCCCGCAGTTCGGCGTCAGCTACTCGCTCGGCGTCGACGGCATCGCGCTCGTGCTCATCCTCATGGCGCTCGTGCTGACCCCGATCTGCCTGCTCGCCGCCTGGCACGACGTGCCCGAGGAGGCCGGCCCCCGGGGCGGCCAGCGGGTCAAGACGTACTTCGCGCTCATCCTCGTGCTCGAGACGTTCATGGTCGGGGTGTTCGCCGCCACCGACGTGTTCCTCTTCTACGTCTTCTTCGAGGCCATGCTCATCCCGGTCTACTTCCTCATCGGCCGCTTCGGCGGGCCGCGCCGGCAGTACGCCGCGATGAAGTTCCTCCTCTTCTCGCTGGCCGGCGGGCTCATCATGCTCGTCGCCGTCATCGCCCTCTACCTGCAGGGCCCCGGCGGCACCGACGGCTTCCTCATCGAGCGCCTCACGGGTCTCTCGCTCGACCCGACCACCGAGCGGCTGCTCTTCGTCGGCTTCTTCTTCGCCTTCGCGGTGAAGGCGCCGATGGTGCCGTTCCACACGTGGCTGCCCGACGCCGCCACCGAGTCCTCGCCCGCGACGGCGACGCTGCTCGTCGGCGTGCTCGACAAGGTCGGCACGTTCGGGATGATCCGCTTCTGCCTCCAGCTCTTCCCGGAGGCGAGCACGTGGGCGACGCCCGTCGTCGTGGCCCTCGCGGTGCTCTCGGTCATCTACGGTGCGCTCCTCGCGATCGGCCAGACCGACATGATGCGCCTCGTGTCCTACACCTCGGTGAGCCACTTCGGCTTCATCGTGCTGGGGATCTTCGCCTTCACGACGGTGGGCCAGGGCGGCTCGACGCTCTACATGGTCAACCACGGCTTCTCGACGGCGGCGCTGTTCCTCTTCGCCGCGATGCTCGTCCGGCGCAGGGGGAGCAAGCGCATCCCCGACTTCGGTGGGTGGCAGCGCATCACCCCTGCACTCGCGGGCATCTTCCTCGTCGCGGGCCTGTCAGGTCTGGCCCTCCCGGGCCTGTCGAGCTTCGTCTCGGAGTTCCTCGTGCTCGTCGGCAGCTTCTCCACGCAGCCGGTGGCCACGGTCATCGCGACGTCCGGCATCATCCTCGCCGCGCTCTACATCCTGCTCATGTACAAGAAGGTCATGACCGGCCCGAAGCCCGAGGGCCTCGTGGGCGAGCGCGAGCACGACCGGCTCGACGAGCGCGGCCGTCGCGGCCTCACCGCCGTGCGTGACCTGACGACGCGCGAGAAGCTTGTCGCCGCCCCGTTGATCGCCGCCTTCGTCGTGCTCGGCTTCCTGCCGAACCTCGCGTTGAACGTGATCAACCCGGCCGTCGACAAGACCTTGTCGCACGTCCAGCAAGCCGTTCCGAACCTCAACCCGGCCGGCACCGTGGCCGAAGGGAGCTCGAAGTGACCGCCGTCGCTCCGCTGGCGCTGCCCACGCTTCCCGCAGCGTTCCAGCAGTCGAACGTCGACTACCTCGCGATCCTGCCGTTGCTCATCGTCTTCGGCACGGCGCTCATCGGCGTCCTCGTCGAGGCGTTCGCCTCGCGGGAGCGTCGCCACGCCATCCAGGTGACGCTCGCCGTCGCGGGCCTGCTCGCGGCCGCCGCGGCGATCATCCTCGCGGCCAAGCACCAGGGCCTGACGATGGGTCTGACGGACGGCTCGACCAACCGCCAGCTCTTCGCCCTGGCCATCGACGGACCGGCCCTCTTCATGCAGGCCACGATCCTGCTCCTGGGTGTCCTGGGCGTCCTGACGATGGCCGAGCGGTTCGGCGGCGTCGGTCCCGACGCCTTCACCCCGAGCGGTGCGTCGACGCCGGGCTCGGCCACCGAGACGGCGGCGGCCCGCGCGGGCGCGCTGACGTCCGAGGTCTTCCCGCTGACGATGTTCGCGATCTTCGGCATGATGCTCTTCCCGACGACGAACGACCTCATCGGCATGTTCGTCGCCCTGGAGGTGCTCTCGCTGCCGCTCTACATCCTCTCGGGCCTGGCGCGTCGTCGCCGCCTCCTCTCGCAGGAGGCGTCCCTGAAGTACTTCCTGCTCGGTGCCTTCAGCTCGGCCTTCTTCCTCTTCGGCACGGCCCTGCTCTACGGCTACGCCGGCTCGGTCTACTTCGGTGACCTGTCCAAGGCGATCGCGGCCGGACCGCTCGCGATGAACGGCCTGCTGGTGCCCGGTGCGTTCCTCGTCTTCGTCGGCCTCCTCTTCAAGGTCGGCGCGGTGCCGTTCCACGCGTGGACGCCCGACGTCTACCAGGGCGCTCCGACGCCGGTCACCGGCTTCATGGCCGCGTGCACCAAGGCCGCCGCGTTCGGCGCGATCCTGCGCCTCGGCTACGTCGGCCTCGACACCGGCCGCTGGGAGTGGACCAACGCGCTCGTCCTCGTCGCCCTGCTCACCATGGTCGTCGGTTCGGTGCTGTCGGTGACGCAGACCGACATGAAGCGCCTGCTCGCCTACTCCTCGATCGCGCACGCGGGCTTCATCCTCGTCGGTGTCCTCGCCTTCGACCGCAAGGGCGTCGGCGCGGTGCTCTTCTACATCGTCGCCTACGGCTTCTCGACGATCGCGGCCTTCGCCATCGTCTCGCTCGTGCGCCAGAACGGCGCCGAGGCCACGCACCTGTCGCAGTGGGCCGGCCTCGGCAAGCGCTACCCGGTCGTGGCCGGCGCGTTCGCCTTCCTCATGCTCGCCTTCGCCGGCATCCCGCTGACCTCGGGCTTCGTCTCGAAGTTCGGCGTCTTCTCGGCGGCGATCGGCACGGGTGGCGCGACCGGCACGGTCCTGGCGATCGTCGGTGTCCTGTGCAGCGCGATCACGGTCTTCGTCTACGCCCGGGTCATCGTCCTGATGTTCTTCAGCGACGCCCCCGACGACGCCGTCGAGGTCGTCATCCCGTCGGTCTCGACGACGTTCTCGATCGCCATCGGCACCCTGGCCACGCTCGCCCTCGGCGTCCTGCCGTCGGCGCTGCTCGACCTGGCCGACCGCGCCTCGCAGTTCGTCCGATGACGGCTCAGCCACGGCTGCAGGGTCGTCCGTCCGGTCACGGGGCTCGATGACGACGCACGCCACCCCGCCGGTCCTCGGGATCCCCGGGGCGACTGCGGACCTGTCGGCACGCCTGCGTGACGGCCTGGCCCGGGTCGACGCCCTGCTGACGCAGGTCGTCGACCACGACGACCCGTTCATCGCGGCCGCGTCGGGGCACCTCGTCGCGGCGGGCGGCAAGCGGTTCCGGCCGCTGCTGACGCTCCTCGCGGCCGAGCTCGGTGAGGGCATCAACGACGACGTCGTCGCGGCTGCGGCAGGTGTCGAGCTGACCCACCTCGCCTCGCTGTACCACGACGACGTCATGGACGAGGCGAGCGTGCGGCGTGGTGTCGCGTCGGTCAACGCGGCCTACGACAACTCGACGGCGATCCTCGTGGGCGACCTGCTCTTCGGCAAGGCGTCCGAGCTCGTCGCGGGTCTCGGCGCCGAGGCCGTTCTCATCCAGGCCCAGACGTTCGTCCGCCTCTGCAACGGGCAGATCCGCGACGACCGTCCCTGCCCCGAGGGCGTCGACCCGGTCGACTACTACCTCGGTGTCCTCGCCGACAAGACCGGCGTGCTCATCGCGACGGCCGGACGCTACGGCGTCATGTTCAGCGGCGGCTCGCCCGAGTCGGTCGAGATCATGCGCTCCTACGGCGAGAAGCTCGGCATCGCCTTCCAGCTCGCCGACGACCTCATCGACATCGCGTCCGACGCCGACGACAGCGGCAAGATCCCCGGCACCGACCTGCGCGAGGGCGTCGACACCCTGGCCGTGCTGCGGTTTCGCGCCACGGCCGATCCCGCCGATGCGTCGGACGCACGTCTGCTCGAGCTCCTCGACGGTGACCTCACCGACGACGACGCGGCCCTGGCGGAGGCCCTCGGGCTCCTCCGGGCCCACCCGGCCCTCGCGGTCGCGCGCGACGAGACGTATGCCGTCGCCCGCGAGGCGCAGGCCCTGCTCGACCCGCTGCCCGACAGCGACGCCAAGGCAGCCTTGCAGGCTCTGGCGATGAGCGTCGTCGACCGCGTCGGCTGACGTCCCCTCGCGACCACCCTCACCCCAACTCGAGTGAGATCGGGGGGTCACGGGGTGGGGTGACGCTGGGTAGGGTGCAGACCATGCATCGCCGCCTGTCGCCGCCCGTCGCGGCGCGCCTCTCGGCGGCGACCGCCGACCTGCACGGCCCGCTCGCCGTCGTCGACCTCGACGCCTTCGACGCCAACGCCGCGACCCTCGTCGACCTCGCCGCGGGCGTGCCGATCCGCATCGCGACGAAGTCGCTGCGCAGCAGACCCCTCATCGAGCGGGCCCTCGGGCGCGGCGGCTTCGAGGGCCTGATGTGCTACGCCGTGCGCGAGGCCCTCTGGTGGGCCCGCGACGGTCACGACAACCTCCTCGTCGCCTACCCGAGCGTCGACGTCCCCGCTCTGGCCGAGCTCGCTGCCGACCCCGCCCTGACCCGGGCCGTCGTCGTCATGGTCGACAGCGTCGAGCACGTCGACTTCATCGCCCGCGAGGTGCCCGGCCACGAGGGTCTGCGCGTGGCGATCGACGTCGACGCGTCGCTCCGGGTCGGCCCCGCACACATGGGGGTCCGCCGGTCACCCACCCGCACGCCGGCCGACGTCGAGGCGGTCATCCGTCGGGCCCAGGAGCGGGGCCTCGTCGTCGCCGGCCTCATGTTCTACGACGCCCAGATCGCCGGTCTGCCCGACTCCTCGCCCGTCGTGCGCCGGATGAAGAAGGCGTCCGACGCCGAGCTGCGCACCCGCCGGGCCGAGGTCGTCGCGGCCGCGCGCGCCCTCGCCGACCTCGAGCTCGTCAACGGCGGTGGGACCGGCAGCCTGCACGTCACGCACCACGACCCGTCGCTCACCGAGCTCGCTGCGGGGTCGGGTCTCTTCGCGCCGACCCTCTTCGACGGCTACGACGCGCTGTCGCTGCGTCCGGCCGCCTACTTCGCCGCCCCGGTGGTGCGCCGGCCCGGCGCAGGGATGGTGACGGCATACGGCGGCGGTTACGTCGCGTCGGGGCCGCCCGGGTGGTCCCGCGTGCCGAGCCCGCTGCCCGAGCACGAGGTCGCGCTCCTCCGGCGGGAGGGGGCGGGCGAGGTGCAGACGCCTCTCGAGGGTCCGGGCGCCGACCGTCTCTCACTGGGTGATCGGATATGGTTCCGGCACGCCAAGGCAGGGGAGCTGGCCGAGCGCTTCACGGAGTTCGCGCTCGTCAGCAGCGACGGAGGTGACCGGGTTGTCGGACGGGCCGCGACCTATCGTGGGGAAGGGCAGTGTTTTGGCTGACAGCGTGGGTGGCGTGAAGCGTCGCGTCGTACGCAGCATCGACTGGTCCAACTGGGCCGGCACCGAGTCCTCGAAGCTCGCGCGCGTGGCGACGCCGCGCAGCGAGGCGGAGGTCGTCGAGGAGGTCGTGCGAGCTGCCGACCGGGGGCTGCGGGTCAAGGCGATCGGCGCCGGTCACTCGTTCACCGGCGTCGCCGTGACCGACGGGGTGCAGCTGCGCCTCGGCGCCCTGAGCGGGGTCACCTCGATCGACTCGACGCGCGGCGAGGCCACCGTGCGCGCCGGCACCCCGCTGCACGTCCTCAACGAGGAGCTCGAGGCGTTCGGCTACGCGCTGCCCAACCTCGGCGACATCGACCGGCAGAGCCTCGCCGGCGCCACCGGCACCGGGACGCACGGCACCGGTCTGCGCCTGACGGGCCTGTCCGCGGGCATCCGGGCGCTGCGCATCGTCCTCGCCGACGGGTCTCTCGTCGAGTGCTCCCCGACGCACGAGCCCGAGCTCTTCCAGGCTGCCCGTCTCGGGCTCGGAGCTCTCGGCATCGTCACCGAGATCACCGTCGCCGTCGTGCCCGCCTTCCTGCTCCACGCCGTCGAGCGTCCCGAGTCCCTCACCGACGTGCTGGCCCACGCAGACGTCTCGGCGGAGGCCAACGACCACTTCGAGTTCTACTGGTTCCCCCACACCGACCGGGCCCTGACCAAGCGCAACAACCGCGTGCCCGAGGGCACGGCGAGGCGCCCGCTGCCGGCCTGGCGCGAGAAGCTCGACGACGACCTCCTGAGCAACCGCTTCTTCGAGCTGACCAACCGTGTCGCCACCCGGATGCCGCGCTCGACGAGGAGCATCAACGCCATCGCGTCGCGTGCCCTGAGCGAGCGCCAGTTCACCGACAGCTCGCGCAAGGTCTTCGTCACCGCGCGCGAGGTGCGCTTCATGGAGTCGGAGTGGGCCTTCCCGCGCGCGAGCCTGTCCGAGGTGCTGCTCGAGCTGCGCGAGTGGGTCGACACCCACGACGAGCGCATCTCCTTCCCCGTCGAGTGCCGCGTCGCCGCTGCCGACGACGTCTGGCTCTCGACGGCCTACGAGCGCCAGAGCTGCTACATCGCGATCCACAAGTACCACCGGCAGGGACGGGGTGCCTACTTCGACGCGTTCGAGGCCATCGCCGTCAACCACGGCGGTCGCCCGCACTGGGGCAAGCTCCACACGCGCCACGCCGACTACCTCCGCGGCGTCTACCCGCGCTTCGACGACTTCCTCGCGGTGCGCAACCGCGTCGACCCGGAGCGCCGCTTCGGCAACCCCTACCTCGAGCGGGTCCTCGGCCCCTGAGCGCCGCCGTCCCGGCGAGCGATGGCGTATGCCGTGTCCGCCACTCAGGCGCCAGCGCGCGCCGAGCGCTGTCGCTCCCAGGCGAGGCGCAGCGAGCGCCTGATGGCGTCCTCGTCGCCCGTGAGGTCGGCCTGCAGCTTGGCGTGCGCCTCCCACCGGGGCAGCACGCCGAAGGTGTCGGGGTGGGCGCTGACGAGCTGCTCGCGGTCGCGGCCGCCGAGGCGGACGAGCAGCGTGCCGGCAACGTCGGCTCGGGCCACGAGCAGCCCGTCGACGTACCACGCGCGGCGCCCGTCGGTGCGTCTGGCGCGGACCCCGTCGAGCGTCCGGAGGTACTCGTCGACGTCGTCCAGGGTCATCCACCGACGGTAGACCGCACGGGCCCGCCTGCGGGGCGAGCGCTCTGCTCGGCGGCACCTGGTGACGACCGTCGTGTGCGTCGACGGCTGTCGGCGGGCCCACCTACGGTGGAGAACGACGCACACCGACGCCGAGGAGGATGCCGTGACCGAGCAGAGGACCTACCCCGAGGGCGTGACCTCGTGGGTCGACACCGAGCAGGACGACGTCGATGCCGCCGCCGACTTCTACAGCGGGCTCTTCGGCTGGACGTTCACCGAGGCCACCCCGCCGGGGGTGCCGTTCCGCTATCTCATCGCCCAGCTCGACGGCCAGGACGTCGGTGGGCTCGGCGGCCCCGCGACACCCGCGGCCGAGGACGCCGGTGGTGATGGCGGTGGAGCGGCCCGGTGGCACACCTACGTCGCGGTCGACGACGCCGAGGCCGCGACCAGCCGCGTCGAGGAGGCCGGGGGAGCGGTCGTCCAACCGCCGACGGCTGCCGGCGACGGTGGCCGGTCGGCCGTCGTGCGCGACCCGCAGGGACTCGAGGTGCGCCTCTGGGAGGCCAGGCGACGTCTGGGCTCGCAGGTGACCAACGTCCCGGGTGCCTGGAACTTCAGCGACCTGCACACCGACGAGCCCGCGGCCGCGCAGCAGTTCTACGCCCGGGCCTTCGGCTGGGAGTTCGCCGACGTCGGCTTCGCCACGATGATCCGTGTGCCCGGCTACGGCGACCACCTCGCCTCGACGGTCGACCCCGACATCCACGAGCGACAGTCCGGGGCCAGGGTGCCACCGGGCTTTGCCGACGCCATCGGCTGGGTCGTGCCCGTCGCACCGGCCGCCGAGCCGGGTTGGCACGTGACGTTCACCGTCGCCGAGCGCGACGCGGCGGCCGAGCGTGTCGTGCGGCTCGGCGGGTCCGTCATCCGCACCGGTGACAGCGACTGGACGAGCACCGCCGTCGTGCGCGACCCGCAGGGCGCCGTCTTCACGGTCAGCCAGTTCCTCGGCTGATGTGCGCGCCGACCCGGCCTGACGGCATACGCCCTCGGTGCCGGCGCTGTCAGGCGTCGGGGCGGGTCATCGAGAGGACGTCGAGGGCCTCGTCGAGCTGCTGCTCGGTGAGCTTGCCGTCGGCCACGTGACCCTGCGCGATGACGACGTCGCGGATCGTGCGCCGCTCCTTCACCGCCTGCTTGACGACCGCGGCCGCCGCCTCGTAGCCGAGGTAGCGGTTGAGCGGCGTGACGATCGAGGGCGAGCCCTCGGCGAGGGCCCGCGCGTGCTCGACCTCGGCCGTGATGCCGTCGACGCAGCGGTCGGCGAGCAGGCGGCTCGTCGAGGCGAGCAGCCCGATCGACTCGAGGACGTTCTTGGCCATGACCGGCAGCATGACGTTGAGCTCGAAGTTGCCCGCAGCGCCGGCCGTCGTGATGACGACGTCGTTGCCGATGACCTGCGCGCACGCCATGAGGGTCGCCTCGGGCACGACGGGGTTCACCTTGCCGGGCATGATGCTCGACCCGGGCTGGAGGTCGGGCAGGTGGATCTCGCCGAGGCCCGTGCGGGGCCCGGAGCTCATCCAGCGCAGGTCGTTGCAGATCTTCGTCAGGCTCACGGCCACGACCTTGAGCGCCCCGGACAGCTCGACGACGGCGTCCTGCGCCGACTGCGCCTCGAAGTGGTTCGCGGCCTCGCGGAACGGGATGCCGGTGACCCCCGAGACCCGCTCGATCACCTTGCGGGCAAAGCCGGGTGCCGCGTTGAGACCGGTTCCGGCGGCCGTGCCACCGAGGGGCAGCTCGCTCGTCGCCTCCGCCGCGCTGCGCACGCGGCTGGCGCCGAGCTCGACCTGGCGCCGGTAGCCGCCGAACTCCTGCCCGAGCGTCACCGGCACGGCGTCCATGAGGTGGGTGCGTCCGGCCTTGACGACGTCGGCGAACTCGGTCTCCTTGCGGCCCAGGGCGAGCGCGAGGTGCTCAAGCGCCGGCACGAGGTCGAGGACGCTCGCCGCCGTCGCCGCGATGCGCAGCGCGCTGGGGAACGTGTCGTTGCTCGACTGGCCGGCGTTGACGTGGTCGTTGGGGTGCACGTCGAGGTCACTCGCGAGGTGTGCGATCCGTGCCACGACCTCGTTGACGTTCATGTTCGTCGAGGTGCCGGACCCGGTCTGGAAGACGTCGATCGGGAACTCGTCGTCGTGGTCGCCGTCCGCGACCTCACCGGCTGCCGCCGCGATGGCTCGGGCCCGGTCGGCGTCGAGGACCCCGAGCTCGGCGTTGACCTCGGCGGCGGCGGCCTTGAGCCGGGCGAGGGCGTGGACGACGCCCGGCGGCACCGGCTGCCCGCTGATCGGGAAGTTCTCGACGGCCCGCGCCGTCTGCGCGCCCCACAACGCGTCGGCGGGCACCTGTACCTCGCCCATCGAGTCGTGCTCGGTCCGGAAGCCTGCCGCTGATACGTCGCTCATGTCCCCATCATCCACGTCTCGCCGACGAGATCCGCGCCGTAGACCTTGTCGGATGCCGGGTCACGGGCGCACGCTGGACGGTGCGGGCGCCGACGCGATCCTTTGACGTACCACCCTGAGGAGAGGCCATGGCTCACCGTCGAGTTCTCACCGCGTGCATCGTGTCCGTCGCGACCGCCCTCGCCGGAGCCGCGGTCGCGGTGGCCTCCCCACCCGACGAGATCGTCAGCGTCGCCAGTCCGCCCACCCCCTTCTCGCAGAACAAGCAGAACGAACCCGCCGTCGCGATCGACGCCCACGACCCGAGCGTCGTCGCGGCAGGGGCCAACGACGAGATCGACGACGAGTCGTGCGCGGCCGGGGACCCGACAACCTGCCCCTTCACGGACGGCGTGGGTGTCTCCGGGGTGTACTTCTCGTTCACCGGCGGCAGCGGGTGGACCCAGCCGACCTACACCGGCCTCACGGCCCGTGACTGCCTCGGACCCGCGGCCTGCACCGCGCACCCCGGCCCCATCGGCACGCTCCCCGGCTATGCCGCGAAGGGACTCGTCTCGGACGGTGACCCGGCGGTCGCGTTCGGCCCGCGTCCCGCGTCGGACGGGACGTTCTCGTGGGTCAACGGCTCGCGCCTCTACTACGCGAACCTCACCTCGAACGTCTCGGCGGACAAGGAGTCCGCGACCTTCAAGGGCTTCGAGGCCATCGCGGTGTCGAGGACCGACGACCCGCACGCGGCAGCCGCGGGTGACGCCACGGCGTGGAAGGACCCGGTGATCATCTCCAAGCAGTCGTCGACGACGTTCTCCGACAAGGAGCAGGTGTGGGCCGACAACGCCGAGTCGAGTCGGTTCTTCGGCAACGTCTACGTGTGCTGGGCCTCGTTCAGGAGCAACAGCCGCGGCAACGCCCTCCCGACGCCCCTCATCGTCGCGCGGTCGACGGACGGCGGAGGCACGTGGACGACGAAGCAGGTCGGCCCCGCGACCGACAACGGGATCAACGGGCAACCTGACGGCTGCACGGTCCGCACGGACAGCCACGGCAACGTGTACGTCTTCGGCATCGGCAGGCGTGCGGGCACCGATCTCCAGCTCATGTACCGCTCGACCGACGGCGGCGCCCACTGGGCAGGCCCGACGGTCGTCGCCCGGGTCACCGAGCCCGGTGTCACCGACCCCGTGCTCGGTCGCCCGACCATGGACGGGATCGCAGGAGCTCGCGTCGACCTGGCGGCAGGCCCGAGCGTCGACATCGCCAACGGGGCCCCGAGCGGGGCCGGCGCCACGAACCAGATCGTCATGACCTGGGCAGACGGTGCCTCCGGACTCGACCACGAGAGCCTGCTGTGGACGACCTCCACCACGGCGGGCGCCAGCTGGACCGCTCCGGCCGCGCTCGAGCTGCCGACGGGGGACCGCCCCGTCTACACCGCGCCGGCGCTGTCTCCCGACGGCACCGACCTCTACGTCGTCGACAACGCCTTCACGACGCCCTACCGGCACGACACGGCGTCGTCCCGCGGTCTCGTCGGTCAGGTCTGGCACGCGAACATCGTGGCCGGGGTGCCGAGCGGGTGGTCGTCACTGGACCGCAGCGCCGTCGGCGACCCGCGCGGGACGAGCCAGAACGGCCTGACCGCCGAGTTCCTCGGCGACTACGTCTATGCGGCCGCGACCCGCGACGGCGTGGTCGGCGTCTGGAACGACGCGTCGCACGCCGCCGACTGCCCGGCGATCGACTCGTACCGCGCCTCGCTCTACACGGCGAGCCCCAAGCCGCCGCCCGACGTCCTCGCGGCGTGCCCGGCGACCTTCGGCAACAGCGACATCCGTGGTGGGAGCTGGGCCGACCCGACGCCCTGACGGTGCGGCCGACCGGGCGGGGCGGACTTGCGTCAGCGCCCGGTCGGCGCCCCGCCCAGCGCGGGCAGGTCCTCGTCGTGGTGGTGCGCCGTCCCCGGGCACCCCTCCGAGCCGGCGCACGACCAGCCGGCCGGAACCGCTCGCGTATGCCGTGTCGCCCCCGCTGCGGCGGCGCGCCCCTGCCGCTCGGCACCCGTCTCGTCGGTGCCGGACGGCGCGGGTGCGGGGTTGCGGATGAGCAGCCACGACACGACACCTCCGGCGGCGAGCATCCCGGCGCACAGGAGCATCGCGGTCCGGTACGCCGACGAGAAGGCCTCGGGGACGGCGTAGTCCGAGCCGCTGAGCCCGACGACGGCCGGCAGTGCGGCGACGGCGAGGAGACTGCCCGCGCGCGCGACGGCGTTGTTGACCCCGCTGGCGACGCCGGCGTAGCGGTCGGGAGCCGCGGCGAGGACCGTCGCCGTCAGCGGCGCGACGAGCAGGGTGAGCCCGAGGCCGAAGACGGAGATGCCGGGCAGGACGCCGGTCCAGTAGGTCGAGCCGGCGCCGACACCCGACAGCAGGAGGGCGCCGACCGCGCACACGACCGGGCCGACCGTCATCGGCAGGCGTGGCCCGATGCGGGAGGCGAGCGCACCTCCCCGCGCCGCGAAGAGCAGCATGAGCACGGTGACCGGCAGCGAGGCCATGCCGGCGAGCAGCGGGCCGTAGCCGAGGACGGTCTGGAGCTGGAGGGTGAGGAAGAAGAAGACGGCGCCCAGGGCGGCATACACGAGCAGGGTCATCGCGTTGGCCGCGCTGAACTGGCGCGACGCGAAGAGAGCGGGCGGGACCATCGGGTGTGAGATACGGCGCTCGACGACGACGAACGCCGCGCCGATGGCGAGGCCGACGAGCCCGACCCCGGTGGCCGCCGTCGCTCCGAGCGACTCGTGCTGGATCAGGGCGAAGGTCGTCGTTCCCAGGGCGAGCGTCGCGAGCACCGCGCCGGTCACGTCGAAGTGGTGGTCGGCACGGTCGTCCCTGGTCTCGGGGACGTGCAGCTGCGCGATCCAGACGGTCGCGGCGCCGAGGGGCAGGTTGACGAGGAAGGCCCAGCGCCAGCTCGCGTACTGCACGAGCCACCCGCCGACGAAGGGCCCGAGGGCGGAGGCGATGCCGCCGAGTCCGGACCACGTGCCGATGGCCTTGCCGCGGTCGTCGGGACGGAAGGACGCCTGGATCATCGACAGGCTGCCCGGCGTCAGCAGCGCGCCTCCCACGCCCTGGAGCACCCGGCCGACGATGAGCTGGACGGGTGACTGCGCGAGACCGCAGGCGGCGGAGGCCACCGTGAACCACACGACCCCGATGACGAAGACGCGTCGGCGGCCGAAGCGGTCACCGAGCGACCCGCCGAGGAGGATGAGCGAGGCGAGCGCGAGGAGGTAGCCGTTGGTGATCCACTGCAGCTCGGCGAGGCTCGCGCCGAGCTCCTCGCCGATCCGGACGAGCGCGACGTTGACGACGGTCCCGTCGAGCAGGGCCATCCCCGAGCCGAGCACGGCAGCGGCGATGACGAACCGACCGGTGCGGGAGCCCAGGACGACGTCGCTCACACCGGCAGTCTGTCACCGCGGGTGCGACGAATGGCTCCTCAGCGCGGGCAGTCGTCGACGGGCAGGTCGCGCCGCGCGGCCCGGGCGCCACGCAGGCTGAGGAGCGAGTCGACGGTGAGGACGACGAGCGCGAGCCAGACGATGCCGAAGCCGATCCACCGCTCGGACGGCATGTGCTCGTCGAGCAGGACCACCGCGCAGAGCAGCTGCATGACCGGGGTGATGAACTGGATGAGCCCGATCGACACGAGCGGGATACGGCGCGCCGCGGCGGCGAAACACAGCAGCGGCACCGCGGTGACCAGCCCGGAGAGGACGAGCAGCGACGTGTGCACGCCACCGTGCAGGCCGAACTCGAGGCCGCCCTGCGCGCCGACGACGAGCAGCAGCACGACGGCGACGGGGGCGAGCACGACGGTCTCGACCGTGAGCCCGTGGATGGCGTCGAGGCTGACACCGACCTTCTTCTTCGTCAGCCCGTAGAGCGCGAAGGACACCGCCAGCGTCAGGGCCACCCACGGCACGCGTCCGCCGGAGACGCCGAGGTAGACGCCCGCGACGACACCGATGCCGACGGCCACCCACTGGAGGACGCGGAGGCGCTCACCGAGCACGACGACGCCGAGGGCGACCGTGACGAGGGGGTTGAGGAAGTAGCCGAGCGCGGCCTCGGACGTGTTGCCCGACGTCACGGCCGCGACGTAGACGACCCAGTTGACCGCGATGAGCACCGCCGCCACCGCGGTGCCGGCGAGCAGCCGCGGCCGACGCAGCAGCGGCCTGATCCAGCCGAGGTCGCGCACGACGAGCAGCACGACGACGCAGAAGAGCAGCGTCCAGAGGATGCGGTGGGCGAGGATCTCCCACGGCCCGGCGGGTTTGAGCGCGTCGAAGTAGAGCGGGAAGAGCCCCCAGAGGCCGTAGGCCGCGAAGCCGAGCAGGGTGCCCCGCCCGACCTCGCCGTGGGGTGCCGTCGACCCCGTCCCGCGCGTGCCGGACTCGCTCGGCGCGAGGGACGGAGCGGTCTCTCGCGCGGTCACGCCCCCACGGTCCAGGTGTCCCGACCGGCGAGCAGGGCGTCGATGTCGGCGTCCGTGACCTCACCCGTGCGGGCCGAGGCGATCTGCTCGCGCAGCGAGTCGTCGTAGGTCGGGCGCTGGACGTTGCGGAAGATCCCCATCGGGACGTGCCCGAGGTCGGGGCTGTCGAGCCGCGAGAGCGCGAACGCCGCGGACGGGTCGTGGGCCGACTCGTCGTGGCGCACGATGCGGGCCGGGTCGGCCCCGGCGCGCGGCACGACGGCGAGCGACCCGCGGTCGTCACGCACGACGACCGTCTCGGCGGTGCCGACCTCCTCGCCGTCGGCGAGGTGCAGGATGCGGGCGGCCGCCTCGGTGCGGTCCTTGAGCACGTCGAAGACGCCGTCGTTGAAGATCGGGCAGTTCTGGTAGATCTCGACGAGCGCCGACCCACGGTGCTCGGCCGCGGCACGCAGCACCGACGTCAGGTGCTGGCGGTCGGAGTCCATCGTGCGGGCCACGAAGCTCGCCTCGGCGCCGAGCGCGAGCGACACGGGGTTGAAGGGCGTGTCGAGCGAGCCCAGCGGCGTCGACTTCGTCACCTGGCCGACGTGCGAGGTGGGGGAGTACTGCCCCTTGGTCAGGCCGTAGATCTCGTTGTTGAAGAGCAGGATCTTGAGGTTGACGTTGCGGCGCAGGGCGTGGATGAGGTGGTTGCCACCGATCGACAGGGCGTCGCCGTCGCCGGTGACGACCCAGACCGAGAGGTCCTCTCGCGTCGCCGCGAGGCCGGTCGCGATGGCCGGGGCACGGCCGTGGATCGAGTGCATGCCGTAGGTGTCGAGGTAGTAGGGGAAGCGCGAGCTGCACCCGATGCCCGAGACGAAGACGATGTTCTCGCGCTTGAGCCCGAGCTCGGGGAGGAAGCCCTGCACGGCGGCGAGGATCGCGTAGTCCCCGCACCCGGGGCACCAGCGCACCTCCTGGTCGGACGTGAAGTCCTTCTTCGTCAGCGCGGTGCCGTCGGTGAGGCGTGGGACGCCGGCGGTGCCGTGGGCACCGGGGGCGCCTGGCCCGCTGGACGGCATACCCAGGTCGGTGGTCACTTGGCGGCCTCCTTCAGGGGCACGTCCGAGACGGACGCCACCGCGGTGGCGATGACGTCGGCGAGCTCGCCCGCCTGGAACGGCAGGCCGCGCACCGAGGTGTGCGACTCGATGTCGACGAGGTACTTCGCCCGCAGCAGCATCGCGAGCTGGCCGAGGTTCATCTCGGGCACGATGACGCGCTGGTAGGAGCGGAGCACGTCGCCCGTGTTGGCGGGGAAGGGGTTGAGGTGGCGCAGGTGCGCCTGGGCGACGCGGGCTCCGGTGGCCCGCGCCAGGCGGACGCCCGCGGCGATGGGGCCGAAGGTCGAGCCCCAGCCGAGGACGAGGACGTCGGCGTCGTCGGTCGGGTCGTCGACGACGAGCGGCTCGATGGTGTCGGCGATCCCGTCGATCTTGGCCTGACGCAGGCGCGTCATGTGGTCGTGGTTGTCGGGGTCGTAGGAGATGTTGCCCGTGACGTCCGCCTTCTCGATGCCCCCGACCCGGTGCTCGAGGCCCGGTGTGCCCGGGATCGCCCACGGCCGGGCGAGCGTCTCGGGGTCGCGGAGGTAGGGGTGGAAGGTCGGCTGGCCCTTGTCGTCCACGGCGTTGGGCTCGGTCGCGAACTCCACGGCGATGTCGGGCAGGTCGGCCGCGCGGGGCAGCCGCCACGGCTCGGAGCCGTTGGCGAGGTAGCCGTCGGACAGCACGATGACGGGCGTGCGGTAGGTCGTCGCGATGCGCACGGCCTCGACGGCGACGTCGAAGCAGTCGGCCGGCGTCGCGGGTGCGACGACGGCCACCGGCGACTCGCCGTTGCGGCCGAAGAGCGCCTGGAGCAGGTCGGCCTGCTCGGTCTTGGTCGGCAGGCCGGTCGAGGGGCCACCGCGCTGGATGTCGCAGACGATGAGCGGCAGCTCGAGCGACACGGCGAGGCCGATCGTCTCGGCCTTGAGCGCGAGGCCGGGCCCCGACGTCGTCGTCACACCGAGCGCGCCGCCGAAGCTGGCACCGAGGGCGGCGCCGACACCGGCGATCTCGTCCTCGGCCTGCATCGTCGCGACGCCGTAGCGCTTGAGCCCGGCGAGCGTGTGGAGGATGTCGGAGGCCGGCGTGATCGGGTAGCTCCCGAGGAAGAGCGGCAGGTGTGCGCGGTGCGCAGCGGCCACGAGGCCGAGCGACAGCGCGACGTTGCCGGTGACGTTGCGGTAGGTGCCCGCCGGCATCGCGGCCGGGGCCACCTCGTAGGCGACCGCGAAGTCCTCGGTGGTCTCGCCGTAGTTGAAGCCCGCGCGCAGGGCGGCGAGGTTGGCCTCGAGGATCTCGGGCTTGTCGGCGAACTTCGCCTTGAGGAACGCCTCGGTGCCGTCCATGGGCCGGGTGTAGAGCCACGAGAGCAGGCCGAGCGCGAACATGTTCTTCGCGCGCTCCTTCTCCTTGCGGGTCAGGTCGGTGAAGGACACGAGGGCCTCGACGGCGATCGAGGTCAGGGCCACCGGGTGCACGTCGTAGCTGTCGAGCGAGCCGTCGTCGAGCGGGTTCTCGACGTAGCCGACCTTGGAGAGGTTGCGCTTGGTGAACTCGTCGGTGTTGACGATGATCGCTGCGCCCCGCGGCAGGTCGCGCAGGTTGGCCTTGAGGGCGGCGGGGTTCATCGCGACGAGGACGTCGGGGGCGTCACCCGGCGTCAGCACGTTGTGGTCGGCGAAGTGCAGCTGGAAGCTCGAGACGCCGGGCAGCGTGCCTTGGGGCGCCCGGATCTCGGCGGGGAAGTTCGGCAGCGTCGACAGGTCGTTGCCGAGCAGTGCGGTCTGCGACGTGAAGCGGTCTCCGGTGAGCTGCATGCCGTCGCCGGAGTCCCCGGCGAATCGGATGACCACGCGATCGAGCTTCTGGACCAGTTTGGCGCTCATGCTCTGCGACGTCCTCGAACTTCCATACGATTCACTGCCCGGGGCCCTGTGCGGCGGGCACTTTCCATGCTATGTCTCGTCGGGCCTCAGATCGTGCACCTGCCACAACGTGGACGACGCGGGTCGACGCGGTGCCGACACAGGGTGAGCCGCGGTCAACGCACCGAGGCGCCCACCGGGACGTGCCGACCGCGGAGGTAGCGCCCCCCCGACGGCGCCGACCGCCGCCCCGATGCCGAGGGCGAGGACCACGTGCGCCACGACGAGGGCGGTGGCGTCCCAGCCGAGCTGGTCGACGCCCGGGTCGACGCCCGGGTCCAGGCCGGGGTCCAGGCCGGGGTCCACGTCCGGGTCCACGCCCGGGTCCGTCACGTCGAGCGGCGCGTCGTCGGGCACGTCGTCGGGCACCTGGGTCGTCGCCTCGTGCGGCGAGCCCACCCGGTCTTGTCCACCCCTGTCGACCATGCGCCGCAGGGTAGCCCGGATGCGGCTGACCACTCCGTGCCACTCGCGTACCGGCATGGATAGGCTGGCCGTCATGTCCGGGTACGTGGCCGTCGCAGCGGTGCTGGGGGCGGGCGTCCTGCTCGTCACGGCGGCGATGCTCGTGCGACGGCTCCTCGCCCCGCGCGCACCCCACGCGGCCAAGCTGGCGACGTACGAGTCCGGTGTCGACCCGGTCGGCGAGGGCTGGGCGCAGACGAAGGTCCGCTACTTCGTCTTCTCCTTCCTCTACGTCGTCTTCGCCGTCGACGCGGTCTACCTCTTCCCGTGGGCGACCGTCATCCGCGACGCCGACCTCGGCCGCGCGAGCCTCGTCGAGATGGGCATCTTCATCGGCGTCATCGTGCTCGGCCTGGCCCACGCGGGCCGCCGCGGTCTGCTGAGGTGGGTGTGATGGATCAGCCGCCGAGCCAGCCCGGCCAGTCGGCGAGCCAGCCGGTCAGCCTGCCGATGCCGACCATCGGACCGGCGTCGATGGGCGTCCTCGGCGCCCACGCGCCCAAGCCGATCAAGGTCGTCCTCAACTGGGGCCGCCGCTACTCCCTCTGGGTCTTCAACTTCGGGCTCGCCTGCTGCGCCATCGAGTTCATCGCGGCCTCGATGGGTCGTCACGACTTCATCCGCCTCGGCGTCATCCCCTTCGCGCCGGGCCCGCGCCAGGCCGACCTCATGGTCGTCTCGGGCACCGTCACCGACAAGATGGCCCCGGCGATCCGCCGCCTCTACGACCAGATGCCCGAGCCGAAGTACGTCATCTCCTTCGGCGCCTGCTCCAACTCCGGCGGCCCCTACTGGGACTCCTACTCCGTGACGAAGGGCGTCGACCAGATCGTGCCCGTCGACGTCTACGTCCCCGGCTGCCCGCCGCGCCCCGAGGCGCTGCTGCACGGCATCATCCGCCTCCAGGAGCAGATCGCCGCCGAGCGCCTGTCGACGCAGAAGCTCAAGGGCAGGTATGCCGGCACCCGCGTCGGCAGCGCCGGCGACCTCCGCCGTCCCCTCCTGCGCCGTGGCGCGAAGCCGGGGGAGGACGGCCGGTGAAGGTCACCGACGTGCGCGACGTGCCCTTCGGGGAGTGGTCGAGCACGGTGCTCTCGCTCCGTGAGGAGGGCTACGCGTACTTCGACTGGCTGACGGCCGTCGACGAGACCGACCGCGAGGGCGACGACGCGGGCTTCGACGTCGTCTGCCACCTGCTCGACACCCGCACGCCGGGCGCGCTGAGGTCGGTGCTGCTGCGCACTCGCGTCACCGGGGGTCTGCCGGTCCCGTCGTTGACGGGGATCTTCCGGGGCGCGGCGTGGCACGAGCGCGAGACCCACGAGATGTTCGGCATCGACTTCGACGGCTTCGACGACGGCAGCGGCCTCGGCCTGCGCCCGCTCCTGCTGCCGGACGGCTTCGAGGGCACGCCGCTGCGCAAGTCCTTCGTCCTCGCGGCTCGCGCCAGCAAGGCCTGGCCCGGTGCCAAGGAGCCCGGCGAGGGCCACGACTCCGCCCGCGCACCCGGCCGCCGGCGCGTCCAGGCGCCCGGCGTGCCCGGACCCGAGTGGGGGCCGCGATGAGCGACCTCGCTCCCTGGCTCGAGGTCGTGCTGCGCGCCGTCGCGGTGCTCGCCGCCTTCCTCGTGCTGCCGCTGCTCGTCGGCCAGACCGAGCACAAGGTCATGGCGCACATGCAGGGTCGCCTCGGGCCGATGTATGCCGGTGGCTTCCACGGGTGGGCCCAGCTCGTCGCCGACGGGGTGAAGTTCGTCCAGAAGGAGGACATCACTCCGGCCCGGGCCGACCGCTGGGTCTTCCGGCTCGCCCCCTTCGTCGCGCTCATCCCCTACCTCGTGGCGCTCGCCGTCATCCCCCTCTCGCCACGGGTCGTCGGGGCCGACGTCGACGCGAGCGTCGTGCTCGTGCTCGCCGTGATCGGTGTCGGCGTCATCGGCACGCTCATGGCCGGGTGGGCCTCGGCCAACAAGTACTCCCTGCTCGGGGCGATGCGCGCCGCCGCGCAGCTCGTGTCCTACGAGCTGCCGATGGTCCTCGCGGTCGCGTCGGTCGCCCTCGCCGCCGGGAGCCTGTCGCTCGTCTCCATCGCCGAGGCGTGGAACCCGTGGTGGCTGCTCTGGCAGCTGCCCGGCGCCGTCGTCTTCCTCGTCGCGGCCCTCGCCGAGCTGCAGCGCCCGCCGTTCGACATGCCGCTCGCCGACTCCGAGATCGTCTTCGGCGCCTTCACCGAGTACACCGGCCTGCGGTTCGCCTTCTTCCTGCTCGCCGAGTACGCCGGCATCGTCGTCATGTCGCTGCTCTTCGCGGTGCTCTACCTCGGCGGCTGGGCAGGGCCGTTCGAGCAGTGGCTCGGCTGGGTGTGGACCGTGCTCAAGGGCTTCCTCGTCGCGGTCGTCGTCATCTGGCTCCGCGTGTCGTGGCCGCGCATGCGCGAGGACCAGCTCCAGCGCCTCGCCTGGGTGTGGCTCGTGCCGATGGCGCTCGTCCAGCTCGCCCTGACCGCCGTCGGGGTGGTGGTCTTCCCGTGACCGACGACCGATCGAGGGTGGAGCGACATGGCTGACGGGATCATTCCGGGGCTCGTCAAGGGACTCGCGACGACGGCGAAGTCGCTGACCCGGCACACGCACACGGCCGAATACCCCGACGTCTCACCCGCGCTGCCGCCCCGGTCACGCGGCGTCATCGCGCTGACCGAGGAGAACTGCACCTCGTGCATGCTCTGCGCGCGCGAGTGCCCCGACTGGTGCATCTACATCGACTCGCACAAGGAGGAGCTGCCGCCGACGACCCCCGGCGGCCGCGCCCGCCAGCGCAACGTCCTCGACCGCTTCGCCATCGACTTCTCGCTCTGCATGTACTGCGGCATCTGCATCGAGGTCTGCCCCTTCGACGCGCTGCACTGGAGCCCCGAGTTCGAGTACGCCGAGACCGACATCCGCGACCTGCTCCACGAGAAGGACCGCCTCGGCGCGTGGATGGCCACCGTCCCGGCGCCGCCCGCTCTCGACCCGGGCAGTGCCGACCCTGCCGAGGTCACGGCCGCGGCGAAGCCCGCCCGGGGGTCCGCCGGAGCAGCCGCTGCCGCTGCAGGTACGCGCGGTGCCGGGGCCGCGGCCCGACCGACGCGGGTGCGCCGGGAGACCACGACCCCGCCGCCGCTCGCCGCGCCCGAGCCGGCGGCTCAGCCGGCGGCCGAGCAGACCCGGGTCATGCCGGCGGTCGAGCGGACGGCCGCGCTGCCCGCCGCTGAGCCCACCGAGAGCCTTCCGGCTGCCGAGCAGACCTCGGTCCTCCCGCCCGCCGACGGTGCCGAGGCCGAGCGGGCCGCGGACCAGGCTGCGGCACAAGGAGACTCGACCCAGGTCCTGCCGACGGTGTCGACCGACGAGGAGGGGAGCGAGTGACGACCCGCGACATCGTCTTCACCGCGGTCGGCGCCGTGACGGCGCTGTCGGCGCTGCTGTCGGTGACGACGAAGCAGGTCGTCCACGCCGCCTTGTGGCTGCTCGTGTCGCTCGGCTCACTCGCGGGTGCCTACCTCGTCCTCGGGCAGGAGCTCGTCGGCCTCGTCCAGCTGCTCGTCTACGTCGGCGCCATCGTCGTGCTCGTCCTCTTCGCGCTCATGCTGACCCGTGCGCCGATCGGTCCCCACGCCGAGATCGACACCCCGTGGTGGCAGCGCCTCGCCGGCGCCCTCCTCGGCGCCGCGACGACCGCACTGCTCGCCTCGCTCCTGCTCCCGCTCTTCTCCGGCGCGACCGCCGACCTCGACACCCCGACGACGACCACGCCGCAGGTGGCACAGGCGGTCTTCGGCACGTGGGTCTGGCCCTTCGAGCTGCTCTCGGTGCTCCTCCTCGTCGCGCTCATCGGCGCCTTCGCCGTGTCGCGTCTGGTCCTGCACCGCGACGGCGGCCACGGCGCGCGCCGGCCGGCCACCGTCCCGTCGGGAGCACGGGCGGACGGTCGCGGATGATCCACCTCTCGCTGCCGGCCGCCCTGTCGGCGCTCCTGGCCGGCATCGGCGTCTACGGGGTCCTCGCACGCCGCAACGCCGTGCTCGTCCTCATCGGTGTCGAGCTCATCCTCAACGCCGCGAACCTGCTGCTCGTCACGGCGGGGTCCCGCCCGGGCGCGCCGCTCTCGGCCGGTCCGGTGCTCACCCTCTTCGTCATCACGATAGCCGCCGCCGAGATCACGGTGGCGCTCGCGATCATCCTCGTGATGTTCCGCCGCACGGGGCACATCGACCTCACGGCGGTTCCCGACCTCACCGACGGGCCGGACGACGCCGGCGACGGCTACGGGGCCGACACCGGCGACACCGGGGACGCCGACGACACCGGCGACGCCGACGACGCCGACGACGCCGAGGACCCGCGCGCCGAGGACCGGGACGGCCACCCGCACGACGCGACGCGTGAGCCGGCGGCAGCGGGGGAGGGCGTCGCATGAGCTGGATCGTTCGGATGATCATCGTGCTCCCGGCGCTGGCCGCCCTCGTGGGGCTGCTGACGCGGCGCCGGCGCGGGCTCGCGGCGGCCGTCGCCGTGTCGGTGTCGGCCTACGTCGCGGTGCTCGGGCTCATCCAGTGGGTCGCACCGTCGCGCACGGCCGACATCGAGTCGATCGGCAGTCTCCCGCTCGGCGACCTCTCCGTGCCGCTGCACCTGCTCTCCGACCGTGTCTCGGGCCTCGTGGCGTTCGTCGTCGCCCTCGTCGTCCTCGGCATCCAGGTCTTCACCGCGTGGTACCTCCGCGACGACCCCCGCTACGGCCAGTTCGCCGCGACCGTCTCGCTCTTCGCGGCCGGCATGCTGCTCCTCGTCCAGTCGGGCGACCTCGTGCTCATGCTCGTCGGCTGGGAGGTCATGGGCTGGTGCTCGTGGCTGCTCATCGGCCACGACAGCGAGCGTGCGGCGGCGAGGCGAGCGGCCTACAAGGCCTTCATCGTCACCCGCGTGGCCGACATCGCCATGGTCGTGGGCATCGTCGCGCTCTCGGTGCGGGCCCGGTCGACCGACCTCATGGCCGTGCTCACGGCCGGCGGGGACGGCACGCTGCTCACGATCGGTCTCGTCGGCATCGTCATCGGTGTGGCCGGCAAGTCGGGTCTCGTGCCGTTCCACGACTGGCTCCCCGACGCCATGGAGGGCCCGACCCCGGCGTCGGCCCTCATCCACGCGGCGACGATGGTCGCAGCCGGCACGTACGTCATCGCCCGCCTCTTCTCGCTCTACGCCGGGGACGACGGCGCGCGCACCCTGCTCGCCGTCCTGACAGCCGTGACCATGGTCTACGCCGCCCTGCTCGCGCTCGTGCAGACCGACCTCAAGCGGATGCTCGCCTACTCGACCCTGAGCCAGATCGCGATCATGCTCTCGGCGCTCGCCGCGGCACCGGCCGAGCTCGGGCCCGGTGCCGGCATCGCGCACCTCGTCGGCCACGCCTTCTTCAAGGCGCTGCTCTTCCTCGGGGCCGGCTGGCTCTCGGTGCTCGCCGGCGCGACCGCCGTCGCCGCCCTGCGCGGTCGACTGCGTCCGACCGGCGCCTTGCGCTGGTCGATGGGGATCGGCCTCGCCGCCCTCGCCGGCGTACCGCCGCTCATCGGCTTCTTCACCAAGGACACCGTCATCGACGCCGCGCTCGAGGGCGCGACGGGTGGTGGCGGTTTCCGCGCCTGGCTCGTCGTCGTCGCCCTCTTCGTCACCGTCGTCCTCACGGCGGCCTACTGCACCCGCGCCTGGCTGCTGCTCGACACCCCCGTGGCCGCGACGGGCCGGCTGCCCGACGTCGAGCCCGCCGTCGTCGCCGAGGAGGACGTCGCCGTCGTGACCACCACCGACAGCGCCGACGACGCCGAGGTCGAGCGCGTCCACGCCCACGGCCACGCCCCCATCACGCTCCCGGCCGCGCTCGTCGTGTCCGTCCTGGCCGCCCTCACCGTCGTCGGCACCCTCTTCCTCTCGAGCCTCCGCGGTGGCGTGCACGTCGGGCTGCTCAGCGCCCTGCTGTCCGTCCTGCTCGTCGCCGGCGCCGCGTATGCCGTGTGGTCCCTCAGCGACCGCGGCCGGCTCGACGTCGCCGACCGGGTCCCCAGCCGCGTCCGAGAGCCGGCGGTGCGCGGCTTCGGCGTCGACACGGCATACGTCGGCTTCGGCCGGGCGGTCACCGCGGTCGCGCGTCTCGTCGTGGCGCTGGACCGTGACGTCGTCGACGCCTACCCGCGGGCGACCGCCGTCGTCGCCCGGGCCGCCGGCCGGGCGGGGGAGCGGAGCCATCGCGCCGTGCCCTCGCTGTCGCTGCTCAGCCTGCTCGTCGGCGTCGTGGTCGTCGCCGTCCTGGGGGTGGCCGCATGGCGCTGACCCTCGTGCTCCTGCTGCCGCTCCTCGCGGCGATCGCGCTCATCGCGATCCCCGGCGAGTCCACCGTCGAGCGCGGCATCGCGCTCGGATCCACCGTCGTCACGGCGGTGCTCGCCGTCGTCGTCGTGTGGGGCCGCCACGAGGTGGACGTGCCGTGGATCCGCTCGCTCGGCGTCCGGTGGCACTTCGGCGTCGACGGGATCTCGGCGGCCCTCGTGCTCCTCACCGCGCTGCTCACCGTCGCCGTCGTCGCGCACGCCCTGTCCGGGCCGATCCCCAAGGGCGGCACCGGGTCGACCTTCCTCGGCTGCATCCTGCTCGTCGAGGCGGGGGCGCTCGCCACGTTCATGGCGCGCGACGCGATCCTCTTCTTCATCGCCTTCGAGGTCGTCCTCGTGCCGATGTGGGTGCTCGTCCGCCGCTTCGGCGACGACCACGTGCGCGACGAGACCCGCGCCGACGCCGCCGGCCGCTTCGTGCTCTTCACGGTGCTCGGCTCGACGCTGATGCTCGTCGGCATCCTCTTCCTCGTCCACCACCAGGGCACGAGCGACCTCACGGTCCTCGCCGAGCGCCACGGAGCCGGGCTGTCCCGGCCGCTCCAGGTCGCGATCGCCGCGATCCTGCTCCTCGGGCTCGGCATCAAGGTGCCCCTGTGGCCGCTGCACACGTGGCTGCCCTCGGCGCACACCATCGCCCCCACCGCCGGCTCGGTGCTCCTCGCCGCCGTCCTGCTCAAGATGGGCACCTACGGCATCGTCCGGCTCGCGGTCGGCACCGTGCCCGCAGGAGTCGCGCAGCTGAGTCCGGTCCTCGCGATCCTCGGCGTCGTCGGCATCCTCTGGGGAGGGCTCGCCTGCCTCGTCGAGCGCGACCTCAAGCGCCTCATCGCCTACAGCTCGGTCGCGCACATGGGTTTCGTCGCCCTCGCCATCGCCTCGGGCAGCGAGACGGGACTGCAGGCGGCGCTCTTCGGCAACATCGCCCACGGCGTCGTCGCGGCCCTCCTCTTCTTCATCGTCGGCGACCTCAAGGAGCAGTGGGGGTCCTCCGACCTCCACGTCGCCCGGGCCGCCCTGCGTGACAAGGCTCCCCGCTTCGGCCTCGCCCTCGTCGTCGGCCTGGCGGCCGCGCTCGGGCTCCCGGGCCTCGTCAGCTTCTGGGGTGAGTTCCTCGCGTTGTACGCCGCGTGGTCGCCCGCGCCCGACCGGCCCGTCGCGCTCCTGCGCGTCTGCGTCGTGCTCGGTGCCGTGGGGCTCGCGCTGGCGGCGGCCTACGCGCTCCGGGTCGCCCGCATCGTCTGGGCGGGTGAGGGCAGCGACGCCGCGCAGGGGGCTGCGGCCGAGCCCGTGGCGGACGCCCGTGGCGCCCGTTGGGCGGTCGTCATGACGCTCGTCGTCGTCATCATCACGCTCGGCCTGCTCCCGCACCTGCTGCTCGGCCTCTCGGACGCCGCGACGTCCGGCCTGCTCTCCGGACTGGGGGTCTCGCCGTGAAGGGCCTCGCCATCGACTACAGCATCCTGCTTCCGGCGATCCTGCCGGTCGCCGGGCTCGTGCTCGTGCTCGTGCTCGATCTCGTCAACCCGCGCCTGCGCCAGGTGCCTTATGCCGTCGCCGCCCTGGTTGCGCTCGGGTCCGCCGTGGCCACGGTGCCCGGGCTCGCGCTCGGCGGTGGGTCGACGCGCGAGACGTTCTGCCTGACCGGTCGGACCGGACAGGCCACGGGTGGCGCCACGGCGGCCGGCGTCGACGGCCTGCCGCAGGTCTGCCTGTGGCAGGCCGACGCGCTCGGCAGCACCCTCCAGCTCGCAGCCGCCGTCTCTGCCCTCGTCTGCATCGCCCTGGCCTGGCCCCGCACCCGCCGTCGGCGCCCGACCGACAGCACCCGTGAGCCGGTCGAGGCCGTGCTGCTCCTCGCGGCCCTCGCCGGCACGATCGTCGTGGCAGCGAGCCGCGACGTCGGCACGTGGCTCGTCGCCCTCGAGCTCGCGACCCTGCCCGTCATCGCGCTCGTCGCCCTCTCCGGGCGCCGGTCGGCCGTGGCCGGCGCCACCCAGCTGCTCGTGACGTCCCTCGTGTCCTTCGCCCTGCTCGTGCTCGGCGTCGCCCTCTGGTTCGCCGCGACGGGGAGCCCGTTCCTGACCCCGGACGCCGCGCTGTCCTCCGGTGGCGCGTTCTCGGCCGCGTCGGGCGCCCCGACGTCCGTCGTCTTCCCGTCGGTCTCGGGAGGCGTCGTCGCGCTGGCGACGGTCCTCGTCGTCGCAGGGGTCGGCTTCAAGCTCTCGCTCGTGCCGTTCCACGCGTGGACGCCCACGGCATACGCCGGCTCGTCGGTGCCCGTCGCGACGTTCCTCGCGACGGTCTCCAAGATCGCGGCGCTCGCGGCACTGCTCGTCGTGCTCCGCGCGGTCGCCGCTCTCGGGACGCCCGCCCTGGTGTCGATCGCGCTGCTCGCCTCACTGAGCATGACGCTCGGCAACCTCATGGCGCTGCGCCAGGACGACGTCGTGCGCCTGCTCGCGTGGTCGACGGTCGCGCAGGCCGGGTGGGTCGTGCTGCCGCTCGTCAGCATCTCCGCGCTCGGCGTCGGCGCCAGCGCCACCTACCTGCTCACCTACGTCGTCGCGACGCTCGTCGCCTTCGCCGTCGTCGCGGTCACCCTGCGCGACCGGCCCGGGGAGGGGCGGTCCATCGCGGCCTACGAGGGTCTGTGGCAGCGCAGCCCGTGGCGGGCCGGCGCGCTCGCCCTGGCGCTGACCTCGCTCGCGGGACTGCCGCCCGGCATCATCGGCCTCGTCGGCAAGATCACGGCCCTGCGGCCGGTCGTCGCCGAGGGCTGGGTCTGGCTCGCGGTCGTCGCGGCGGTCAACGCCGTCATCGGCGTCGCCGTCTACCTGCGCTGGCTGCGTGCCGTGATCACCGCCCCCGACGTGGTGGCCGGTGCCGCGGGCTCGGAAGGCCCGGGCCCCGCCCCGGTGGCTGTCGCGCGTCGGCGACCGGTCATGGTCGCCGGGCTCGTCCTCGCGTCGGCCATCCTCGTCGTCGTCAGCGGTGGAGCGGTCAGGCGGTCTGGGGCACCGCCCGGGCGTCGCCCGTGGGCTCGGTCGGCTTCGCGAGACCGGTCGCCTCGTCCTCGACCGTCTTGGCGTGGCGCAGGCCGAGCAGCGAGAGCACGAGCAGCAGGGCCGCTCCGACGAAGGAGGCGATGCCGGCCCAGAGGGCGATCGTGCCCATGGTGCCGAAGGCGTAGGCGTTGAGCAGCAGGCCCCGGAGCGTGTTGCCCATGAAGAGGCTCTGGCGGAGGTCGCCGAGGGCCGTGACCTGGGCCGGGTCCGCGTTCGGGTCCTTGACGGCCAACATGTACTCGGCGGACACCTCCGAGTACGTCTTGTTGTTCGCCTGGGTGTTCATGTGCACGAGGATGTAGTGGTCGGCGAAGGCCTTGGCCTGGGCGCCGTTCTCCATCTTCTGGCCGGCGTACTGCAGCAGGGCGTCCTTCTGGTCCTGGGTCTCGAGCGCGGCGGCGGCCGGCATCGTGATGTTCTGCTGGCTCAGCTGCTCCTTGACGTTGTTGGCGACGAAGCTGCTCGCGTAGATCAGGAGCGCGCCGGCCACCGCCAGCACGACGGCCATGATGAGGCCCGTCCACGAGATCAGCCGGTCGAGTGTCTTGCGCATCATGTGCTTCTTTCATCGGATGGGATGTCGGTTTCCCCAACACCGCCAAACTACTACCGCATGTAGTAGATAAGTTGCCGGTTCAACGATGTCTGACCGAGATCTGGGTCACAGAGGTCGTCGAGGTGGATCCCAGTCACCTCTCAGGGGATTCACAGTGGGAACACGCGCTCCAGGCCGCTCGTTCACCCGACATGCACAACCACTTCAACGGGCTCAAGACGGCCGCGCTCTTCGGCGGCATCTGGGCCCTGCTGCTCGGGATCGGCGCGCTCGTCGGTGGCGGGCGCTTCATCTGGTTCTTCGCGCTGATCGGCGTCGCGATGACGTTCTACGGCTACTGGAACAGCGACAAGCTCGCGATCCGGGCCATGCACGCCTACCCGGTCTCCGAGGCGCAGGCGCCGGCGATGTACCGCATCGTGCGCGAGCTCTCGACGGCAGCCGGCAAGCCGATGCCGCGCCTCTACATCAGCCCCACCCAGGCGCCGAACGCCTTCGCGACGGGCCGCAACCCGTCGAACGCCGCGGTCTGCTGCACCGAGGGCATCCTCGGCCTGCTCGACGAGCGCGAGCTGCGCGGCGTGCTCGGTCACGAGCTCATGCACGTCTACAACCGCGACATCCTCACCAGCTCGGTCGCCGCCGCGGTTGCCGGCGTCATCACCTCGATCGGCCAGATGCTGATGTTCTCGAGCATCTTCGGCGGCGGTGGCTCCGACGAGGACCGCCCCAACCCGTTCGCGCTGCTCGCGATGAGCCTGCTCGCGCCGATGGCCGCGATGATGATCCAGATGGCGATCAGCCGCACCCGCGAGTACGACGCCGACGAGGACGGCGCGAAGCTGACCGGTGACCCGCTCGCTCTCGCCTCTGCCCTGCGCAAGCTCGAGTCCGGCGTCGCCCGCGCACCGCTCGCACCCTCCCAGGACATCGTCAACGCGAGCCACATGATGATCGCGAGCCCCTTCCGGGCGCAGGACGTCACCCGGTTCCTCTCGACGCACCCGCCGATGGACCAGCGCATCGCGCGCCTCGAGAGCATGGCCGGCGGTCCGCTCCACCGCTGACCGGGCGGGGTCGACACGACGAGGGGGCAACCCCGGCGACGGCGGGCCCGTCGATCTGGCAGGCTCGCCCCTATGCGCAGTCTCACCCTGGCCGAAGCCCGCGAGCGATCCTCGCTGATCACCGTCACGTCGTATGCCGTCGAGCTCGACCTCGACCAGGGGTCGGAGGTCTTCGGCTCGCGCACCAGCGTCCGGTTCACGTGCGCCGAGCCCGGCGCGGACTCGTGGATCGACCTCAAGGCCCGCTCGGTCGAGACGATCTCGCTCAACGGCGAGTCGCTCGACCCGGCCGGCGTCGTCGACGGCCGCCTCCCACTGGCGGGACTGGCCGCCGACAACGAGCTCGTCGTGGCCGCGACCATGGCCTACAGCCACGACGGGCAGGGGCTGCACCGGGCCACCGACCCCGCCGACGACCTCGACTACGTCTACGGCCACCTCTTCCTCGACGCCGCGCCGAGCGTCTACGCCTGCTTCGACCAGCCCGACCTCAAGGCGCCCTACGACGTCATGGTCCACGCGCCCCTCGACTGGACGGTCATCGGCAACGGCGCCGCCTCCGAGGCGGGCGCCGGCACGTGGAGCCTCGCCACGACGAAGCCGCTCGCGACGTACTTCATGACCGTGTGCGCGGGACCGTACGTCTCCGTCCACGACGAGCACGACGGCATACCCCTGGGCCTCCACGCGCGGGCCTCGCTGCGCGAGCCGCTCGAGCGGCACGCGGCCGAGCTCTTCGACGTGACGAAGCGGTCGTTCGACTACTTCCACGGGCTCTTCGGCATCCGCTACCCGTTCGGCGAGTACCACCAGGTCTTCGTGCCGGAGTTCAACGCCGGCGCGATGGAGAACCCCGGCTGCGTGACCTTCCGCGACCAGTACCTCTACCGCGGTGCAGCGACGCGCGACGAGCTGCTGACCCGGGCCAACACCGTCAGCCACGAGATGTCGCACATGTGGTTCGGCGACATCGTGACGATGAAGTGGTGGGACGACCTCTGGCTCAACGAGTCGTTCGCCGAGTACATGTCGCACCGGTGCCTCGTCGACGCCACCGAGTACACCGACGCGTGGGTCGACTCCTCGATCGTGCGCAAGGTGTGGGGCTACGGCGCCGAGCGCTCCCCGTCGACCCACCCCGTCGCCGGCGTCGAGGCGCTCGACGCGCAGAGCGCGCTGCAGAACTTCGACGGCATCTCGTACGCCAAGGGCGCGGCCACGCTGCGCCAGCTCATCGCGTACGTCGGTGACGACCAGTTCATCGCCGGCGTCCGCGCCTACCTGAACGACAAGTCCTACGGCAACGGCACGCTCGCCGACTTCCTCGCCGCGATCGAGACCGCGAGCGGCAAGGACCTCGAGGCCTGGTCGCGGGCCTGGCTGCTGACGGCCGACCGCGACACGATCTCGGTCGACGTCGAGGAGCAGGCAGGCGTCGTCGAGTCGGCCGTCGTGCGCCGCGAGGCGCCGGCGGACCGGCCGGCCGACCGCCCGCACGCCTTCGACGTCGCGGGGTGGACCGACGGACGCGAGCTCGGTCGTGTCATGGCCACCGTCACCGGACCCGAGACCACCCTCGCCGGGCTCGAGGGGACCCCGGAGCCCGCCGTCGTCGTGCCCAACGCGTCCGACCTGACGTGGGCTCGCGTACGCCTGTCCGACGCCACCGTGGCCGCGCTGCCGTCCCAGCTCGGCCAGATCCCCGACGAGCAGGCCCGCGCCGTCGTGTGGTCCGCGCTCATCGACGGCGTGCACGGCGCGACGGTCTCGCCCGAGGCCTTCCTCGACGTCTTCGACGCCGCGTGGCCGCTCGAGGCGAACTCCTCGATCCTGACCCGGGTCGCGGCCTACGCCGAGCACCGGATCGTGCCGTACTTCGTGCCGCGCGAGTCGCAGGAGGCGGCCATGGCCCGTCTCAACCGGGCTGCGGTGGGGCTGCTCGAGCGGGCCACGGCCGGCACGACCGAGTCGCTCGCCGCGGCCCGCCTCGTCGCCGGCACGAGCGACGACGAGGCCCTGCTGCGCGCGTGGGCCGACGGTCAGGGTCTGCCGGCCGGACTCGAGGACGACGGTGACTTCCGCTGGATCGTCGTGCGCAACCTCGCGGCGCGCGGGCTGATCGGGGTCTCGGAGGTGGAGGCGTTCCGCGCCAAGGACGACACCCTCCAGGGCGGCCTCAACGCGCTGATGTGCCGGGCGAGCCTGCCCGATGCGGAGGCCAAGGCCTGGGCGTGGGAGCAGCTGACCGGCCGCGAGGGCCGCTCCAACTACGAGATGGTCCATCTCGCGCGCGGCTTCTGGGTCGCGCCCGGCGCGGCCCTCGTCGCCGACTACGTGCCGCGCTACTTCACGGACGTCCCGGCGATGTCGGCCTGGGTCGGGGAGGACGCCCTGTCGCGCGTCGTCCTCGTCGCCTTCCCGCGGGTCTTCGACGACGAGACGGCACGGCTCAGCGCCGCGGCCATCGCGCGTGACGACCTCACCCCCGCGGTCCACCGCTCTCTCGTCGACGCCGACGCCGAGCTGCGTGAGGCCCTCGCGTCGCGGGCGACGTTCGGCGCGGCCGTCTGACCGCGGTGGGCGTCCCGACCCGCGACGAGCTCCCGGACGTCGTCCGCGACGTGTGCGGCTCTCATCTCGCGCTCCTCGACGAACGCCTGCCGGGGCTGCTCGACGGTCTCCACCTCCACGGCTCGATCGGGTTCGACGGCGAGTTCCACGGCGGCAGCGACATCGACTTCGTCGCGATCACCACTCGCCGCCCCACCGAGGCGGACGTCGAGGTGCTCCGGGAGGTCCACGGCGAGCTGGCCCGGCGCTGGCCCGAGCCCGACTACGACGGCTTCTACGTTCTCGAGAGCGACCTGGCCGGCGCTCCGGGCGACGTGCCCGAAGGACCTGGCGTCCTGCACCAGTGGTTCGACGTCGGCACCCACTGCGACCTCAAGGAGATCACGTGGCGCGAGCTGCGTGACCACGGGATCACGCTGCGCGGCAAGCACATCCGTGACATCGCGATCGCGAGTGACGACACCGCGCTGCACGACTCCACCCGCGAGAACCTCGACACCTTCTGGCGCTCGCAGCTCGAGGCGATGGAGCACCACCCGCGGGAGGCGTCCTTGCCCCAGGCCGCCGAGTGGGGTGCCCTGGGGGCGCCGCGGCTCGTCCACCTGCTCGTCACCGGCCAGCCCACGTCGAAGTCGGGGGCGGGTCGGTGGGCACGCGAGGCATACCCGCACCACCGCGAGATCGTCGAGGAGGGCCTCCGGGTGCGGGAGCGTCCCGACGACCCGTCGACGTATGCCACCGACCCCGGTCGTCGTCGCCGTGACCTCATCGCGTTCATGACGGAGGTCATCGCCGACGGCGTCGCACTCACGGAGCCCGCCGATCGGTGAGCCGGGTGTCCCGGGGCGGGTGGGTCGTCGAGCGGGCCGACGTCACGTCGGCCGAGTCGGCGATCTTGCTGCGCGACTACCTCGTCGACGTCAGCGACCGGTGGTTCCGGCTGCACGAGGACCGCGACTCGACGCCCGAGGAGATCGAGCGGAGCCTCGCGGAGATGCCGAGCGACGACCTCGCGCCACCGACGGGAGCCTTCGTCGTCGCCCGGTCCGGGGCGCGGCTCGTCGGCTGCGCCGGTGTCCGACTCGTCCCGGGCCGGTCCGACGTCGTGGAGCTGAAGCGGATGTTCGTGCGACCCGAGGCGCGCGGGTCCGGACTGGCCGCGGCGCTGCTGGCCGCGGCGGAGGAGGCCGCGCGTGACCTCGGTGCGACGACGGTCCGGCTCGACACGCGCCTCGACCTCGTCGAGGCCCGCGCGCTCTACCTGCGGCGGGGCTACGTCGAGGTGCCGGCGTTCAACGACGGCGACTACGCCGAGGTCTGGTACGCCAAGCCTCTCCGCTGACCGCTGGTTCGTGGAGATCTTCCGGCACCAGGTGCCGAAGGATCTCCACGAACAGGTGCCCCGGACGCCGGGGCCGGCCCGGTCAGCGGTCGTAGGCCGTCGTGTGGTGTGGTTCGTAGAGCTGGATCTCGTCGGCTCCCGGGATCGCCAGCATGACGACGAGGCCGTAGCCGTGGTCCGTGGGCTCGGTCGTGAACACCGCTCCGCGCGCGGTGAGCTCGTCCATCGTCGAGCGCAGGTCGTCGCACATGAGCGAGATCGCATGGTGCCGCGGCGCCGACCACGTCGACCCCTCAGGCCCGCGCGTCGGATGCACCCCGAGCTCGCTCGGGCCGGTCCCGAAGATGAGCCAGGCGTTCGTGTCGTCGGCGCCGTCCGAGCCGTCGTCGGTCACGCAGGGCCACTGGAGGACGTCGCGGAAGAAGGCGCGCGTCGCCGCTGCGTCGTCGGAGTACACGAGGTTGTGCACGGCAGTGATCATGGACGGGACGCTACGCCGATGAGGCACGCGACGGCATACCCGTGTCCGCGGTGGCCGAGGGTCGCGTTTGTGCCTCCGCCCGTGACGGGGCCTCCCCTGTCACTCCGCGGTGGACTCCCGGCACCAGGCGCCGGCGAACCACCGCGATAGCGGGGTTAGGGGTGCCCGAGGTCACCAGGGGCTGGGCTCGTAGTCCTTGACGAAACAGCCGTAGAGGTCCTCGCCGGCCTCGCCGCGCACGATCGGGTCGTAGACGCGGGCGGCGCCGTCGACGAGGTCGAGCGGGGCGTGCCAGCCCTCGGCGGCGATGCGCAGCTTCTCGTCGTGCGGGCGCTCGTCGGTGATCCAGCCGGTGTCGACGGCCGTCATGAGGATGCGATCGGTCTCGAACATCTCGCCCGCGCTCGTGCGGGTCATCATGTTGAGGGCGGCCTTGGCCATGTTCGTGTGTGGGTGGCCGGGCCCCTTGTAGCGGCGGGAGAACTGCCCCTCCATGGCGGACACGTTGACGACGTAGGCCCGCCGTGCGCCGCCCGCGACCGCGGCCCGCATCGCCGGCCGCAGACGCGAGACGAGGATGAAGGGCGCCGTCGAGTTGCACAGCTGCACCTCGAGCAGCTCGAGCGGGTCGACCTCCTCGACCTTCTGCGTCCACGAGTTGGTGCGCTGGAGGTCGGGCAGCAGACCGCCGGCGTCGACGGCGGTGCCGGCCCGGTGGGCCTCGAGGCTCGCGTGCCCGGCGGTCAGGGCCAGGGCTGTCATCGACGCGGCCGTCTGGGCCGCGATCGCGTGCTCGACCGACTCGCCGTCGTGGTGGGCGATCGCGTGGGTGCCGAGCGCCCCGGCGATCGAGGCCGGGTGCGCCTCGCTGATCCGGTCGAAGGTCACCATCTCGGGCAGGGCCACGCCGTCGGGCAGCGGAGCCGACTCGAGCTCGACGAGGTTGCTGTAGGCGCCGGGGGAGCGGCGCACCGTCTGGGCGGCGTTGTTGATGAGGATGTCGAGCGGGCCGGCCGCGCTGACCTCGTCGGTCAGGGCCACGACCTGGGTGGGGTCGCGCAGGTCGATGCCGACGATCTTGAGCCGGTGGATCCAGTCGGCCGAGTCCTCCATGGCGGAGAAGCGGCGCATCGCGTCCTTGGGGAAGCGCGTCGTGATCGTCGTGTGGGCGCCGTCGCGCAGCAGGCGCAGCGCGATGTACATCCCGATCTTCGCGCGGCCCCCGGTGAGCAGGGCGCGCTTGCCCGTGAGGTCGGTGCGCTGGTCACGCTTCGCGTGCGAGCGAGCCGCGCAGTCCGGGCAGAGCCAGTGGTAGAACGCGTCGACCAGCGTGTAGTCGGTCTTGCAGATGTAGCACCCGCGCGGGTTGATGAGCTCACCGGCGAAGGCGCCGGCTGCGTTGGAGACCAAGGGGATTCCCTTGGTCTCATCGTCGATCCGCATGGGGGATCCGGTGGCCGTCGACTCGATGACCTGCCGGTCGGCCTTGCGCTCGGCCCACGTCTTCGCGTTGCGCCGGTCCTTCTTGAGCCGCTTGTACATCAGCGAAGCGGCCCGCTTCAGGGTCTCGAAGTCCGGGTCGTCGATCTCGAGCGAGGGCGCCAGGGCCAGCACACGCACCGCAGTCGCGACGTCCTCGGGGTCGAGGTGCACGACGGCAGCGGGGTCCAGCTCGTTCTCGGTCTCACTCACCGCGCAAGGGTACGCGGGCTGCTCGCTCCGCCCCCAATCCGCGGTCCCGGCCCGGAGACAGGGTATGCCGCCGGGCCGGCGACCGTCCGAGCCACCGGGAGCGTGGTGGTGGGGACGGGCGCGTGCCCGACGGCATACGAGACCGGGGAGGTTGGCCTCGCCCGGGTCACGTCCAGCGTGTCGTCACCCTGTCCGTGACCCGGCGCGAAGTGGAGGGGTCAGTTCGAGCTGGCCGGCTTGACCGCGAGCGTGACGGGGACGTCCTGGCGGGCGCCGCCCCGGATCACCGTGAGCGTGGTCTTGTCGCCGGCCGTCATCTCGCGGATCTGGGCGACGAGGGCCGTCGCGGAGTCGATGCGCTGACCGTCGACCGCGATGATGACGTCGCCGTTCTTGATGCCGGCGTTCGCGGCGGGCGTCCCGCCGTTGACGGCTACGACCTGGGCGCCGGCACGCTTGGCGCTGCCGTCGGAGACCACCGTGTCGCGGGTGCTGACCCCGAGGAACGCGTGCTGGGCCTTGCCGCTCTTGATGAGCTGGTCGGCGATCGACTTGGCCTCCTTGACGGGGATGGCGAAGCCGATGCCGATGTTGCCGCTCTGGCTGCCGCTCGAGCTCTGGCCCAGCGACGCGATCGAGCTGTTGATGCCGATGAGCTCGCCCTTGGCGTTGACGAGCGCGCCACCGGAGTTGCCCGGGTTGATCGCGGCCGACGTCTGGATGGCGTTCGTCACGACCTCGTCGCCGGACGTCTGCTGCTGACCGAGGGGCGACTCGCTCGCCGTCCCGGTGCTGACCGGACGGTTGAGCGCCGACACGATGCCCGTGGTGACGGTGCCCGACAGGCCGAGCGGGTTGCCGACGGCCATCGCCGGGTCGCCGACCTTGAGGGCCTCGGAGTCCCCGAGGGTGATCGGGGTCAGGTCGCTCGGTCCGTTGGTCAGCGTGATGACGGCGAGGTCGGTCGAGGGGTCCGTGCCGACGATGGTCGCGCCGTAGGTGCGCCCGTCGTTCAGCGTCACGGTGATGGCGCCGTTGCCGGTCGCGTCGCCGACGACGTGGTTGTTGGTCAGGATGTGGCCGCTCTTGTCGAAGACGACGCCGGAGCCGGCTCCCGACCCCTGCTGGGTCGTGACGTTGATGCTGACGACGCTCGGCGTCACGGCGGCGGAGACCGCGGTCCAGTCGGGAGCGGTGGCGTTGCCCTGCACGACCGTCGGCGAGGAGCCCTGGTTCTGGTTCGTCGTCGACGTGGTGGACGTCGTCGCCGCGGCGGTGCCCTGGTCGCCGAGCTGCGTGACGGCATACGTGCCACCGCTCGCGAGGACGGCTGCGAGCAGCGCGACGCCGATGGTCTGGCCGACGCGGCTCTCGCGCTTGGGCGCCGGACGGCTGCCCTCACCCAGGGGCGGCGTCGGCGGGGCCGGCGGCGCGGGTGGTGCGGACTGGCTGTAGTAGCTGCCCTGCGGGATCTGCTGGGTGTGGTCCTCAGGTGCCAGGGTCATGGCTCCTCCTCGCTCTGGTCTGTTGTCTCCATGACATCGGCCCAGCTTTGGATGACGTTGTGGTGTTCCTAGGAATCCGCTGTGCCTTGGGACGACCGATGGTGACGTGGCTCACTCGTGGCCCGGGTGATCGGGAGCTCGACGACGACGGTGGCTCCACCGCCGGGAGTCTCGTCGACCCGGACCGTGCCGTCGTGGGCCTCGATGATCGCGTGGACGATGGCCAGCCCGAGCCCGTTGCCACCGCCCTGGCCACGGCTGCGGCTGCGGTCGGCGCGGTAGAAACGCTCGAAGACGCTCTGCCGGTCCGCCTCGGGGATGCCCACGCCGTGGTCGCGCACGTGGAGGGCGACGTGGGCGACGTCGACGCGCCCGACGAGGATCTCGATCGAGGTGCCCTCGGGGGTGTGGATGCGCGCGTTGGTGACGAGGTTGGTGACCACCTGGCGCAGCTGCTGCTCGTCGGCCTCGAGCTCGGTCGGCTCGATGGGCCCGTTGATGCCGGTCGCGACGACGTGCCGGACGGGCGCGATGGTCCGGGCGTCCTGCGCGGCGTCGGCCGCGAGAACGGCGAGGTCGACCGTCTGCAGCTCGAGCGGGCGTTCGCCGTCGAGCCTCGCGAGGGTCAGCAGGTCCTCGACGAGGCCGCTCATCCGGTGCGCCTCGGACTCGATCCTTCCCATCGCCCCGGTCACGGCGTCGGACGTCGGGAGAGCGCCCTGGCGGTAGAGCTCGGCGTAGCCGCCCACCGCCGCGAGCGGGGTGCGCAGCTCGTGCGAGGCGTCGGCGATGAAGCGGCGCATCTTCGCCTCGTTGGCCTCACGCACGGCGAAGCTCGCCTCGATGCGGGCGAGCATCGCGTTGAGCGAACGTGAGAGGGAGGCGACCTCGTCGTCGGTGTCGGGCACGTCGACACGCTGGGTGAGGTCGCCCACGGCGATCTGGGCCGCGGTGTCCTCGATCCGGGTCAGCGGCCGGAAGGTGCGGGCGACGAGGTACCAGCCGCAGACCCCGGTGAGCAGCAACGTGATGGCACCGATGCCGCCGGCATAGAGGAGGAACTGGTTGACCGTGGCCTCGAGGGGCCTCAGAGGCAGGGCCACGACGATGATGGCGCTGCCCGCATCGTTGGGACGAGCCAGTGCCAGCCACTGACCTTCGCCACTCGTCGAGCCGACCTCGAACGTCGTCGCGTTGATGACGTTCGGGTCGGTCATCTTCGGTACCGGGATCGCGGCGACCGCCGGCTCGACCAGGGCAGCCTCGCCGAGCGACTCGACCTTGCCGGTAGAGAGGTCGAGCACGCGTGCGGTGAAGTTCGTGGGCCTCTGTTCGCCGGTGAGCTGCAGCTCGGAGAGGTCGACCGAGGCGAGGCTCGTGGCGTACACCTCGAGCTCCTGCTCGGTCTGGTTCACGAGATAGGAGCGGAGCAGGGCGCTCACGACGAGCGCGGTCACGGCGAGGGCGGCCGCGACGAGGCCGAGCGTTACGCCGAGGAGGCGCCAGCGCAGCGGCATGGCCCGCAGGTGGCTCATCAGGGAACGCTCGCGCGGGGCTCCGTCGGGGCGGGGCGTGTCCCCCGCCGGGGCGGTCAGGTCGGCCATCCGGTCAGGAGGCGGTCAGCTCTGGGGGCACCCGGAGAACGTAACCCACGCCGCGCTTGGTGTGGATGAGCGAGGGGCCGTCGGCATCGATCTTGCGCCGGAGGTAGGAGATGTAGGACTCGACGATGCCGGACTCGCCGCGGAAGTCGTAGTCCCAGACGTGGTCGAGGATCTGCAGCTTGGAGAGCACCCGGTTGGGGTTGAGCAGCAGGTAGCGCAGCAGCTTGAACTCGGTGGGGGACAGGTCGATGATGCGGCCACCGCGGCGCACCTCGTGGCTGTCCTCGTTGAGCTCGAGGTCGTGGAAGCGGAGCGTGGCGCCGTCGTCGGCCTGCCCGCGGGTGCGGCGCAGGACCGCCCGGATGCGGGCGATGACCTCCTCGAGGCTGAACGGCTTGGTGACGTAGTCGTCCCCGCCCACGGTGAGGCCCTGGATCTTGTCGCCCGTCGCGTCGCGAGCGGTGACGAAGACGATCGGCTGCTGTCGGCCGCGGTCGCGCAGGCGACGGGTCACCTCGAAGCCGTCGACGTCGGGGAGCATGACGTCGAGCACGACGAGGTCGGGCTCGGACTCGGCGGCCATGGCGAGGGCGGTCGTGCCGTCACCGGCCGTCTCGACCTCGAAGCCGGCGAAACGGAGTGAGGTCGCGAGGAGCTCGCGGATGTTCGGCTCGTCCTCGACGACGAGCAGGCGAGCCTCGGGTGCCGCAGCTGTCTGGGTGTCCACGGTCCCAGTGTCAGGGTGTTCGCTGGGAGTTCGCTGGGAGTCGCGAATTCCTTTCGTGGGTGCGCGCCGGGTCAGCGCTTGCGGGCCTTGGCGAGGGCCTTCTTGAAGTCCTTGCCGCACATCGAGGCGCAGTCCTGCGCGCACAGTCGCTTGATCACCACGGGGCACCTCGTGCACCGCGGGCTGTCCTTGCAGCACGTGGACTTCGGCTTGAGCTTCGCCACGTCCTTGGCCTTGAGCTTGCCCACTCCGTCGATGCTAAAAAGGTAAGGCTTGCCTGACCTCATTGAGTCACGGGTTGAGACGGCCCCCGAGGCTCAGAGGTCGTCGGCGTCGACGATGCGGTACGCGTACCCCTGCTCGGCCAGGAAGCGCTGTCGGTGCGCGGCGAAGTCGGCGTCGACCGTGTCGCGGCTGACGATCGTGTAGAAGTGCGCGGTGCGCCCGTCACCCTTGGGGCGCAGGACGCGTCCGAGGCGCTGGGCCTCCTCCTGGCGCGAGCCGAAGGTGCCGCTGATCTGGATCGCGACGCTCGCCTCGGGCAGGTCGATGGAGAAGTTGGCGACCTTGCTGACGACGAGCGTCGTGATCTCGCCCGTGCGGAAGGCGTCGTAGAGGCGCTGGCGCTCCTTGACCGTCGTCTCTCCGGTGATGACCTCGGCACCGAGCCGCTCGGCCACCTCGTGGAGCTGGTCGAGGTACTGCCCGATGACGAGCGTCGGCTCGCCGGCGTGCTGCTCGGCCAGCGTCTCGACGACGGGGAGCTTGGCGTCGGAGCACGACGCGAGGCGGTAGCGGTCCTCGGGCTCGCTCACGGCATACGCGAGGCGCTGGCCCTCGGGCAGCGTGACGCGCACCTCGACGCAGTCGGCGGGAGCGATGTAGCCCTGGGCCTCGATGTCCTTCCACGGCGCGTCGAAGCGCTTCGGGCCGATGAGGCTGAAGACGTCGGCCTCGCGGCCGTCCTCACGCACGAGGGTCGCGGTGAGGCCGAGGCGGCGGCGCGCCTGCAGGTCGGCGGTCATCCGGAAGATCGGGGCCGGCAGCAGGTGCACCTCGTCGTAGACGATGAGGCCCCAGTCGCGGGCGTCGAGCAGGTCGAGGTGCGCGTAGGCACCCTTCCGCTTCGTCGTCAGCACCTGGTAGGTCGCGATCGTGACCGGGCGGATCTCCTTGCGCGCACCGGAGTACTCGCCGATCTCCTCCTCGGTCAGGGTCGTGCGTTTGATCAGCTCGTCCTTCCACTGCCGCGCGCTGACCGTGTTGGTGACGAGGATGAGGGTCGTCGCCTTGGCCGCGGCCATGGCGCCCGCGCCGACGAGCGTCTTGCCCGCGCCACAGGGGAGGACGACGACGCCGGAGCCGCCGTGCCAGAAGCCGTCGACGGCGTGCTGCTGGTAGGGGCGCAGGTGCCAGTCGGCCTGGTCGAGGTCGATGGGGTGGGCCTCACCGTCGACGTAGCCGGCGAGGTCCTCGGCGGGCCAGCCGACCTTGAGCAGCTCCTGCTTGAGGGTGCCGCGCTCGCTCGGGTGCACGACGACGGCGAGGTCGTCGAGGCGCTCGCCGGTCAGCGGCTTGATCTTCTTGTGCCGCAGCACCTCCTCGAGGACGGGCCGGTCGGTCGTGCGCAGCACGAGCCGGGTGCCCTCGGGGCTGTCGGCGAGCCCCTCCTTGGTGAGGGTGAGGCGGCCGTAGCGGTCCATCGTGTCGGCCACGTCGACGAGCAGCGCGTTGGGCACGGCATACCGGCTGTGGGTGATGAGGGCGTCGACGACCTGCTCGGCGTCGTGGCCGGCCGCGCGGGCGTTCCACAGGCCGAGCGGCGTGATGCGGTAGGTGTGCACGTGCTCCGGGGCACGCTCGAGCTCGGCGAACGGGGCGATGGCCCGGCGTGCGGCCTCGGCGTTCGGGTGGTCGACCTCGAGGAGGAGGGTCTTGTCGCTCTGGACGATCAGGGGTCCGTCATTCATCGTGTGGGGACAACTCCGAGCGTGGGTCGAGGTATTCCGCCGGGCCCCCCGTGAGCCGATACCTCGGCCCGGGCGCGGGGCGTGCTGGTGACAGTATGGGCGCATGCGATCCCCACAGGTCGAGGCGGCGACGGGGCTGCCCCCGAAGGTGACGATCTACGAGGTCGGTCCGCGCGACGGCCTGCAGAACGAGAAGACGATCGTCCCGGCCGCGACGAAGGTCGAGTTCATCCGCCGTCTCGAGGCCGCCGGGCTCGGCACCATCGAGACGACCTCGTTCGTCCCGGCGAGGTGGGTGCCGCAGATGGGTGACGCCGAGGAGGTGCTCGCCGGCCTCGGCGCCGACGGGCTCGGGCGCCGCCGTCCGGCCCTCGTGCCCAACGAGCGAGGCCTCGACCGCGCCGAGGAGCTCGGGCTCGGTGCGATCGCGATCTTCGGCTCGGCCACCGAGACCTTCGCGCAGAAGAACCTCAACCGGTCGGTGAGCGAGCAGTACGCCATGTTCGAGCCGGTCGTGAAGCGTGCCCTCGCTGACGGGATGTGGGTGCGCGCCTACGTCTCGATGTGCTTCGGCGACCCGTGGGAGGGTCCGGTGCCGATCGAGCAGGTCGTCGACACGGCCGAGCGGCTCATGGACCTCGGCTGCCACGAGCTGAGCCTCGGCGACACCATCGGCGTCGGCACGACGGGCCACGTCCACCGGCTCCTCGAGGCGCTCGACGCCCGCGGCATCGGCACCGACCGCATCGCCGTGCACTTCCACGACACGTACGGTCAGGCGCTCGCCAACACGATGGCCGCCCTGGGCGACGGCGTCTCGGTCGTCGACGCGGCCGCGGGGGGCCTGGGCGGCTGCCCCTACGCGAAGTCCGCGACCGGCAACCTCGCCACCGAGGACCTCGTCTGGGCCCTGCACGGCGCGGGCGTCGAGACCGGGGTCGACCTCGATGCACTCGTCGAGACGTCGGTGTGGATGGCGCAGCAGCTCGGCCGCCCGTCGCCGAGCAACGTCGTGCGCGCCCTCGCCGGCGCCTGACCCGCCCACGCGTCAGCCGGAGGGCTGGTCCTTGGTGAGGTGGAGCAGCCAGTCGCGGTCGGTCCGGATCAGGGCGTAGCGGCGTGACCCGGTCTGCCCGTGGAGCACGAAGACGATCCGGTGGTCGTCGCGGGACTCCTCCTCCCACCAGCCGGTGTCAGCGACCGACTTGTGCTCGTCGGTGTAGGTCAGGTGGTCCAGGTCGTGGTCGTCGACCGCGACGGCCAGGCGGTCGTGCCGGCTCGTCGTCGGCAGGCCCTTGGGCACCGCCCACGAGCGCAGGACGCCCTCCTCCTCGAGCCGCAGGTCGAAGTGCGGCCGCGGCTTCCGGTGGTCGTGGAGCACGTATGCCGGCCGGTGACCCCCGCGGACGTCGTTGCCTGCCAAGGCTGCTCAGCTCTCGAGCGTCGCGCCGGTGATGCGGTGGACCGAGAACGACTTCTCGTGGCCGGACTCGTCGGTGGCTCGGACGCGGCCGCCCTCGACCTTCTGCGGGTGGATGAGGTGGCGGCTCGTGGCTCCGTGGCCGTCGGAGTAGCCGATCCAGACGCCGTGCCGGTCGGCGACGGCGTCACGCAGCAGCGAGAGGGTCACGACGGGGTCCATCGCCTGGATGCGCGGTCCGGGTCGGGTCTCGTCCTCGACGCGGCGCTGGTCGGCGGTCGCCTCTGCCGCGCGCAGCCCGTCGACGAGCGACTGGGTGTAGGGCCGGTCGACCGGGGAGACCATCGGGCCGGGACCGCGGCGGCGTGAACCCGCCCGTCGGCGAGGTGTCTCGGCGTGGACGACGGCGCCGTCCTGCCCCTCGTGGACGGGGGCGAAACCGTTGTCGCGCAAGAGCTCGACGAGGACGCGCGGGTCCGCCGACGAGACGAGCACCGTCGGCGCGAGCCGCCGCAGCCGGAGAGGCGTGAGGTCGCGCGACGCGAGCATCGTGTCGAGCACGGCCTCGTCGTCGGACCGGATGTAGGCCGCCGCGCCGCCGATCCGGGTCTGGCCGTGCTTGCGCGCGACGTCGGCGACGAGGTACTCGAGCGGCTGCGGCACCGGGGTGCGGCTCGATCGGCGCACCGTCTCGGTGAAGTCGGCCGCGGTCCACCCGGCGTCGAGCGCGCGGCGCACCGACTCGGGGGTGAAGCGGTAGACGGTGGCGCCGCCGCGGGACTCGACGTCGGCGGCGAGGCGCATGAACGACCCGAGGCCGCCGACGAGCGGCCCGGGGGCGACGGCGGTGAGGTCGGCCTGGACGAGGATGTGGTCGACGGGCGAGGGCAGGTGGGCCGACATCGCCGCGGCGACGGCCTCGGCCACGGCTCCCGGCTCGGCCGACGTCTGCCCGTTCGAGGTGATGTCGGCAGCGCTGCCGCTCGCGCGATCACCTCGACCGCGGGCGGGGCGCCTGCCGTTCGAGGTGTTCGCGACACCCGCCTTGCTCGCGCCACCACCTCGAACCGGGGGTGCGGGCGGGGGGAGGAGCGGGGCGACGAGCGCACGGCCGGCCTCGGACAGGGCGCCGCGACCGGTCACGCCGAGCCACTCGCTCTCGCGCAGCACCGCCTCGACGGCCTCGTCGAGGACGGCGGCGGACCGGTTCGGCCGGCGCCACGCCAGGCGCTCGCGCAGCGAGGTGTGGTCGGCAGCGTGGCCCGGCTCGAGGGACGCGAGCTCGCGCAGCACCTCGCGGCGGATCGCACGGATGGCCGGCCACTGCACGTCGGGGCCGAGGGCGTTGGCCGGCCCGGTGCCCGTGCTGCGCCGACCGACGAGGTGTGGTGCTCGGGTCGACCCGAGCCAGGCCACGGCCAGCGTCGACCACCGGTGCCCGGCCTCGCTCGAGCTCCACTCGTCGATCTCGGACGTGGGGGCCCACACCGGCACGACCTCGCCGTCGTCGGCGACGAGCCCGGCGGCATACGCCAGCTCGACGACGAAGGCGCTGTGCTCGGGGTCGAGGTCGAGCGCCATCTGGGTGACGCGGAGGTCCCGCACCGACAGGCCGCCGGCGCGCAGCACCCGGGGTGGCTCGGCGCCCCAGGTCGCGGCCAGCTCGTCGAGGTGGGTCAGGCACTCGCTCGCGGCACCGCCGGCAGCTGCGTCGACGAGGGAGACGGGTCGGGCCTCGATGTCGGGCGGCGTCAGCTCGGCCGACCGGTGCAGGCGGCCTTGCCGCAGCACGAGCCCGACCTCGCGGGGGAGCGCGACGCGGTCGGTCGAGACGGGGACGAGCAGGTGGTGCTCGAGCAGCCACCGGGCCGTCGTGCGTCCGGGCGTGGCCGTGGGCAGCACGCCGAAGGCCGGCCCCCACGTCATCCGCTCGAGCATCGCCCGCGAGTCGTCGGGCGCCTCGGCGACGGCGGCCCGGATGTGGTCGGGGTCGGCGTGCTCGGGGAGCGACGAGGGCCGCAGCTCACGCATCGGCGCGCCGAGCCCGGCGACGGCCGTGCCGAGGACCTCGGGCACGGTGCGCACGACGTGGTCGCCGTCGGCGCCGCGCCAGAGCAGGGCCGACTGCCACAGGTCCTGCACGATCGCGTCGACGGTCGCGGCGTCGTCGGTGCCGAGCAGGTGCAGCAGCGTGCTGCGTTCGGCGGCGTCGCCCGCGACGACGACGGCCTCGAGCACCTGCAGGTGGCCCCGGTCGAGCGCCTCGACGGCGCGTTGCACGCTGGCCCGGGTGCCGGCACGGGCGGCGAGGCTCGTCAGGTCGGCCGGGGCGGGGCGCGCGAGATCCGGGCGCGCGAGCACGAGGTCGATGAGCTCTGCGTCGCTGCGACCGCGGATGTCGTCGGCGAGGCTCCGGCTCGATGTGGCCATCCTCCCAACCTACTGCCCGCACGCCGCGCCTCCGACTCGCGCCGGGGACGCGCCCGCTAGCGTTGCCCCCATGAGCGCGCTCTCACCGGCGACACCCGCCGAGAACGCCCCGGCGCACCCGACCGGGCAGCAGTGGACCATCGGGCACGGCCCGTTCGAGGCGACCGTCGTCGAGGTCGGGGGCGGCCTGCGCACGTTCACCCGTGACGGCGTCGACGTCGTCGCGGGCTACGCCGCCGACGAGACCTGCGCGTCCGGCCGAGGGCAGCAGCTCATGCCCTGGCCCAACCGGATCCGCGACGGGCGCTTCACGTTCGCGGGCACCGAGCACCAGCTGTCGGTCACCGAGGTCGCCCGTGGCAACGCGAGCCACGGACTCGTGCGCTGGGCGCTCTGGGAGCTCGTCGAGCTCGAGGACGACCGCGTCACCGTGGGCTACCGCCTGCACCCGCAGCCGGGGTGGGACCACTTCCTCGACCTGCGCACCACCTACCTGCTCGACGACTCGGGCCTCGTCGTGACGACGGCCGCCCGCAACGTCGGCCCGTCGGAGGCGCCCTTCGGCTACGGCGCCCACCCCTACCTCGCCATCGGCGAGACCCTGCTGCCCGACGTCGAGCTGCGCATCCCGGGGTCGACGTGGGTCGAGGTCGACGAGCGACTGCTCCCCGCCGCGAACCGTCCGGTCGACGGCGAGCCGTACGACTTCCGCGATCGCCGCCCCGTCGGCGAGGCGCGCCTCGACACCGCCTACACCGACGTCCTTCGCGACCCCGACGGCATGTGGCGCGCCACGGTGTCGGCCGCCGACCGCACGACGACGCTCTGGGCCGATGCCGCCTTCCCGTGGCTGCAGGTCTTCACCGCGATCGCCGAGGACCGCAAGGGCGAGGTCGGCATCGCCGTCGAGCCGATGAGCTGCCCGGCCGACGCCTTCAACTCCGGGCACGGACTCGTCGTGCTCGCCCCGGGCGAGGAGTGGACCGGCACGTGGGGCATCTCCCCGGCCTGACCCCGTCAGCCCGACCGGCCACGTGACGCCTCAGCGGTCGAGCAGCACGTCCGACGTCTGCTCGAGGGCCTGACGTGCGTAGCCCCGCCACATCCGGCCGACGAGCGGTAGGACGCGGGCGGCATACGTGCTCGTCGGGTGCAGCGTCCAGCTCCACGTCACCCGCACGCCCGTGCCCTCCGGCGCGAAGGCCCAGCGGCCGTCGACGTGTGAGACGAGCGGCTTGAACGCCCCGGTGAAGTCGGTGAGCACGTAGTCGAAGCGCTCGGGCCGCACGACCTCGGTCAGGCGCTCGCGCATCGTCCCGCCGTCGGCCAGGGCGATGGTCCGGGTCTGCCCGACCTCGCCCCACGGACCGGTCTGGTCGCGCACCTCGCGGATCGGCGGCAGCAGCCCGTAGCGCCGCGACATGAGGTCGGTCAGCGGGTGGGGGAGCAGGCGGTCGTAGGCGTCGGCGACCTCGACGGGCAGGGCGCGGGACGACTCGAGGTGCAGGGGCGTGGGCATGCCCCAGCGTAGGTCGGTCGGCCGGCGGTCGGGGCCTCGGCGCCTGCGCGGCGCGGAATCCGGCTTGCCCCGAGCCGTTAGGCTGGAGCGGAGCGCAAGGAGCGCCATCGAGTCGTGCCGTGACGCGGCCGACCGAGATCTGAACGAGGTGGACTGTGCCGACTGGCAAGGTCAGGTTCTACGACGCGGACAAGGGCTTCGGATTCATCTCCGAGGACTCGGGCGCGGACGTCTTCCTGCACGCGAACGCGCTCCCCGCGGGCGTCACGACCCTGAAGAAGGGCGTGCGTGTCGAGTTCGGCATCGTCGAGGGCCGCAAGGGTGCCCAGGCGCTGTCGGTCAAGGTGCTCGACCCGGTCCAGTCCGTCGCCGCCAACAAGACCGCACAGACCCGCAGGACGCCGGAGGAGCTCACCGTCATCATCGAGGACGTCGTGCAGCTCCTCGACGGCGTCGGCAACGGCTACCGCTCCGGACGCCGTCCCGACCGCAAGCTCGTCTCCAACGTCGCTCGCGCCCTGCGCGGCCTCGCGGACGAGCTGGAGAAGTGAGCTGATGACCGTCACCGCCCCCAAGACGGACGCCGTGCTGCTGGCCGCGTCCGACCTCGCCCGCAGCGTCCTCGAGGACGTCGCCGAGCCCGGAACCATCGGCGCGCACCTCGGCATGGACCTGCTCGAGGAGCGCCTCGGCATGCACTGGTTCGAGTGCACGTCGCCGGGCTATCGCGGCTGGCGCTGGGGCGTCAGCGTCGCCCGGGTGTCGCGCGCCAAGGTGGCGACGGTCTGCGAGACCAACCTGCTGCCCGGTCCCGACGCCGTCCTCGCGCCCGAGTGGCTGCCGTATGCCGACCGGCTCGCTCCCGGAGACCTCGGTGCCGGCGACGTGCTGCCCTTCCGCCCCGACGACCCCAACCTCGAGGCCGGCTTCGAGGCCACGGGCGAGGAGGACGTCGACCAGATGGCCTTCTTCGAGCTCGGGCTCGGACGCCCGCGCGTGCTCTCCGCCGAGGGGCGGGAGGTCGCGGCGAGCCGCTGGTACGACGGCGACCACGGCCCGACCGCCGAGATCGCGACGAAGGCCACCGAGCACTGCACGACGTGCGGCTACTTCCTGCCGATGGCCGGCGCCCTGCGCGCGACGTTCGGCGTGTGCGCCAACGAGTGGAGCCCGTCCGACGGCCGGGTCGTCTCGCTCGACCACGGCTGCGGGGCCCACTCCGAGACCGACCTGGACCACCCCGAGCCGACGCCGATCGGGGAGCCGATCGTCGACGAGTTCGCGGTCGACCTCGAGCCGGCCGAGCGCGTCGACCGGGACGACGAGGACCAGGCCGAGCAGTCCGATCAGGCTGAGGAGTCGCACGGCTCGGACGACCCCGTCACCGACTGACCGCGCCCGACCACGACGAACCACCCGGCATACCCGGGTGGTTCGTGCGTTTCCCGGGGCGGGGGGTGAGGTGGTGGGACCGGCGGTGGGTGCGGCTCAGGCGGCGTCGCTCGCGTTGCCGCGCCCGCGCCACACGTAGACCCAGCCGATGGCGCCGAGCACGAAGCCGGCCACGCACGTCCACGGCCACCAGTCGCGGTCACCCTCGTGGAGGGCAGGCACGGAGAGGATGACGACGAGGGCCACGACCCACGCCGCGAGCCCGACCTCGATGATCCGCAGCATCGGCACGGGCAGCGGCGCGATCTGCTCCGGCGTCGTCGGCTCGGACGCGTCGGTCGGCGCGTCGGTCGGCACGTCGGGGGTGGTCTCGTCGGTCACGTGGACAGCCTAGGGTCTCGTCACACACACGAAACGCGCCGCCACTAGGGTGTGCGCCATGTCGACGGATACACGCAAAGCGCCCACACTGACCGGGCTCGACGGCTTCTTCAAGATCACCGAGCGCGGGTCGACCGTCGCTCGCGAGGTCCGGGGCGGCTTCGTCACCTTCTTCACGATGGTCTACATCGTGGTCCTCAACCCCATCATCCTCTCGGGCGTCGTCGACGGCTCGGGCACCATGATCGGTGGCACGACCGACCTGACCGAGAGCAAGCTCCTCGTCGCGGTCGGCACGGCGGTCATCGCCGGCGTCATGTCGATCCTCATGGGGCTCGTCGCGAACTTCCCGATCGCGCTGGCTGCGGGGCTCGGCATCAACGGCCTCATCACCGGCATGGTCATCACCCACTCGGCCGACAAGATCACCTTCGCCGACCTCATGGGCCTCGTCGTCATCGAGGGTGTCATCATCCTCGTGCTCGTGCTCACCGGCTTCCGCAAGGCGGTCTTCAAGGCGATCCCGGGGCCGCTCAAGGTGGCGATCTCCGTCGGCATCGGCCTCTTCATCGCCTACATCGGCGTCATCGACGCGGGCTTCGCGCGCCGTCCCACGACCCCCGGCTCGGTCCCGAGCGAGCTCGGCATCGGCGGTAGCCTCGACGGCTGGCCGACCCTCGTCTTCGTCGTCGGCGTCTTCCTCATCGCGGTCCTGCTCATCCGCAAGGTCAAGGGCGCGATCCTCATCGGCATCGTCGCGGCGACCGTCCTCGCGATGCTGCTCGAGGCGGTCTTCAGCATCGGCCCGCGGGTCTTCGACGAGAAGGGCGCCCTGACCAACCCGTCGGCGTGGGCCCTCACCGTGCCGAAGCTGCCCGACTCGATCACCAACACCCCGGACCTCGGGATCCTCGGCCAGTTCAGCCTGCTCGGCTCGTTCGAGAAGATCGGCGTCGTCACGGCCGTCATGTTCGTCTTCTCGCTCCTGCTCGCCGACTTCTTCGACACGATGGGCACGGTCGTCGCGATCGGCACCGAGGCCAAGCTCCTCGACGAGGACGGCAACCCGCCGCACACCGACCGCATCCTCGTCGTCGACTCGGTCGCCGCGATCGCGGGTGGCGCCGGTGGCGTCAGCAGCAACACGTCCTACATCGAGTCCGCGTCGGGCGTCGAGGAGGGGGCCCGCACCGGCCTCGCGTCGGTCGTGACGGGCGTGCTCTTCCTGCTCGCGACCTTCCTCGCTCCGCTCTTCGCCGTCGTGCCGTCCGAGGCGGCGGCCCCGGCGCTCGTCATCGTCGGCTTCCTCATGATGACCCAGGTCAAGAACATCGACTGGGACGACATGGAGGTCGCCCTGCCGGCCTTCCTCACCATCGTGCTCATGCCGTTCACCTACAACATCACCGTCGGCATCGGCGCCGGCTTCATCGCCTGGGTGCTCGTCAAGATGGCTCGTGGCAAGCGCCGCGAGATCCATCCGCTGCTGTGGATCGTCGCCGCGTTCTTCGTCGTCTACTTCATCAAGGCGCCGCTGGAGTCGATGCTCACCTGAGTGACGCTGCCGCACAAGGCGGTTCGCTCCACACCACACCAGAGCACGTATGCCGTGAAGGCCTCCTCCCGCTCGGGAGGGGGCCTTCACGCGTCGGGTCTGCGGATCGGAGCGTGCCCGGTCTGTCCAGGGTTGGGAATGGTTAGCCGAGGTAATGAGTTAGGCTAAGCATCACCAGACTGCACTTCCGAGGATCCGCCCTTGACTGCCAAGAACCCGACCATCCGGCTCTCCAGAGCCGAGCTCGTCTCACTCTCCAACGACATCCGACTCGCCTGCATGCGCATCTCGCGGCGGGTCCGTTTCGAGTCCGACCGTGAGCTGCCCCCGCACCAGTTCTCCGTGCTCTGCCGCCTCGAGGCCACGGCCCGTACCAACAGCGAGCTGGCCGACATCGAGCGCGTGTCCGCCCCGAGCATGAAGCGCACGACCAACATGCTCGTGGAGCGCGGCTACGTAGCCCGGGCCGACGACCCCACCGACGGCCGACAGGTGATCCTGTCGCTGACCCCCGAGGGCCGCAAGGCGCTCAAGCGGATCCGGAAGCACCGCGACGAGTGGATGCTCTCGCGCTTCGAGCAGCTCACCGACGACGAGCGCGAGCTGCTCCAGCGGGCCGCCGCCGTGCTGGCCAAGGTGGCCAGCGAATGAGCCCCACCTTCCACTCCCTCTCGATCCCGAACTACCGCATCTACGCCTCCGGCGCGATCGTCTCCAACGTCGGCACGTGGATGGGGCGCGTCGCCCAGGACTGGCTCGTCCTCACGGTCCTCACCGACCATTCGTCGACGGCGCTCGGCATCGTCACGGGACTGCAGTTCCTGCCCTTCCTCATCCTCGCGCCGTTCGCGGGGATGCTCGTCGACCGCTTCCCGAAGCGGCGCATCCTCTTCCTCACCCAGACGGCGCTGCTCGTCACCGCCCTGCTGCTCGCGGTGCTCACCGCGGCCGGGGTCGTCGAGCTGTGGCACGTCTACGCCCTCGCCTTCCTCCAGGGCGTCGCGACGGCCGTCGACAACCCGGCCCGGCAGACGTTCGTCTCCGAGATGGTCGACACCGAGCACCTGCCCAACGCCGTCGCGCTCAACAGTGCCTCGTTCAACCTCGGTCGCCTCGTCGGGCCCGCCGTCGCCGGCCTCGTCATCGCGTGGTTCGGCATCGCGCCCGCGCTCTACGTGAACGCCGCGACCTTCGTCTTCGTCCTCGTGGCGCTCCTGCGGATGAACACCAGCCTGCTGACGCCCTCACCGCGCGCCCGAGGCAAGGGTCAGATCCGTGAGGGACTGCGCTACGTCAAGGGACGGCCCGACCTCGTGCTCATCATGGCGCTCGTCTTCGTCCTCGGGACGTTCGGGATGAACTTCCAGCTGACGATGGCGCTCATGGCCACCAAGGTCTTCGACAAGGGTCCGGGGGAGTACGGCCTGCTCGGCTCGATCATGGCCGTCGGCTCCTTGACCGCCGCCCTGCTCTCGGCCCGTCGCGCCCGGCCCCGGATGCGGGTCCTCCTCGTCGCGCTCGCCGGCTTCACGGTGTCGACCGCCTTCCTCTCGACGGCGCCGAACTACGTCATGTTCGCCGTCTTCCTCGTGCCGACCGGCCTCGCCGCCCTGACCGCGCTCACCACGGCCAACGCCATGGTCCAGGTCAGCGTCGACCCGGTGATGCGGGGACGGGTCATGGCCCTCTACATGGCGATCTTCATGGGGGGCACGCCCATCGGCGCGCCCGTCATCGGGTGGATCGGTGACGTCTGGGGACCCCGCTGGACGATCGCCATCGGCACCATCGCGGTGGGCCTCAGCCTCGCCGCGGTTGGACTCTGGGTCGCACGTCGGCAGAATGTCGCGGTGACCATCCAGACCCAGCGGCGCCCCCGACTCCGGATCCAGCTCGCCTCGGTGGTGTCCTCGGCCCCCGAGGTGACCAAGTGAACTTCAAGTTCCGCCACCGCATCACGGTCGCGGCGCTCGTGCTCTTCATCGCCATCGCCGTCATCGCCGCGTTCGTCAACCGCTGAGCCGTCGGGCGAGGCCCGACCCGGGCCAGGCCCCTCCCCACGGTGTGGACCGACGTGTGGGCGGGCGCAAACGGGACCGGACCGCGTCCCTAGGATGGGCGTCTGCCCCACCCGTCGAGACCAGTGCGGAGGAGCCACCATGGCCGCCCAGAGGTTCGTCGACCTGCTCAACGAGCAGATCGGCCACGAGTACGCCGCCCACCAGCAGTACGTCGCGATCGCGGTCTACTACGACACCCTGACGATGCCGCAGATGGCAGCGCTCTTCTACCGTCAGGCGGTCGAGGAGCGCGACCACGCGATGATGATGGTCCAGTACCTCCTGGACACCGACTCGACGGTGGCGATCCCGGGCGTGGCCGCGCCGACCAACACCTTCGCTGACATCGTCGAGCCCGTCGAGCTCGCCCTGGTCCAGGAGAAGCGCGTCAGCGACCAGATCAACGCGCTGACCGCCGTCGCCCGCGAGGAGCACGACTTCGCGTCCGACCAGTTCATGCAGTGGTTCATCAAGGAGCAGGTCGAGGAGGTCAGCTCGATGTCCGACCTGCTGACCGTCGTCCGGCGCAACCGCGCCGACGTCGAGAACATCGAGGAGTACCTCCGCCGCGAGGCCAGCAGCGAGGAGGCCGACGCCTCCGCGCCGCCCATCGCCGGCGCCGGCGCCTGACGGTCGCCCCGTCACGCGAGGCTGACGCCTGCCGCCGAGACGAGAGAGCGGCCGCCCGGACGGGCGGCCGCTCTCTCGGTAAGGGGTGGGGGTCGTTCAGCCGAGCAGACCTCCGGTGGGACACGTCACGACCTTGGTGTCGAGGACGCAGACGACCTTCGCGGTGAGCGGGTCGAGCACCCGGACGAGGTCCTTGGGGTCGCCGCTCAGCAGCGGCAGGTGCGGCAGGGCGAGCAGCCGAACGATCTCGGCCGGCAGGGTCGGGACGGGCACCTTCGGCACGGGCGGGAGCGGCACCGTCACCGACGGCAGTGGGACGCCGGGGACCGACGGCAGCGGGATCGGCAGACCGGGCGCGCCGGGCTTCGGCTTCGGGACCGGCTTGGGCGACGCCGACGGCTTCGGTGACGCCGAGGGCTTCGAGGTGCTGGACGGTGCGGGTGACGGCTTCGCCGAGGAGCTCGGTGTGGGGCGTGCGCTCGGCGAAGCCGTCGAACGGGGAGCCGGCGAACCGGCATACGCGAAGCCCGAGCCCTCGGGGGTGGCCGAGCCACTCCCGGCAGCGGGGCGGGCGGCGGGGATCGCGCTCATCGGGACCACGGCCACGCCGCGGCGGTACGCATCGGCGATGGACAGCACCGTGCGCACGTAGGAGTCGGAGTGGTTGTAGCGCAGCACGGCGTCGTAGGCCGCACCGGGCTTGCGCAGGTCGGTGCCGCCCGAGCAGAGCAGGACGCCCGCGCCGGTGGTCGCGTCGGTCAGGCTCTGCGGGTTGGCGACCCCGTCGCCGTCACCGTCACGGCCCGCCATGGACCACGACGTCGGGATGAACTGCATCGGGCCGACGGCGCGGTCGTACGTCGTGTCGCGGTCGAGGGCACCGCCGTCGGTGTCGGTGATGCGGGCCGTGCCGCGGGACCCGTCGAGCGGGATGCCGATGATGCCGGGCCGGGCGATGCCGCTCGCGTCGAGGACGTTGCCGCCGAAGCGCGCGTGGTTGCTCTCGACGCGGCCGATGGCCCCGAGCAGGGCCCAGTCGATGCCGCACCCGGGCTTGATGCTGCCGAGGACGCCGGCTGCGCGCTGGTAGGCCGTGACGGCCACCGCGGGTATGCCGTTCGCGTCCAGGCGGACCGGCGCGAGCGAGTCGATCGCCATGATCGCGCCCTTGGCCGGCCCGGCCACGTTCACGCGGGCGTAGTCCTGGGTGAAGGTCTGGTAGATCGGGGGCAGCTGCATCGGCGCGGGCGCCGGGCCGGCCTGCGGGTAGAGCGGGCTGCCCTCGGTGATGGCCTGGTCGGGCACGGTGATCGCCGACGTCGGTGCGACGGTGTCGCTGCCGCGGGTGGCGGCGAACGCGATGCCGGCGGTCGCCAGGGCGATGACCGGCACGGCTGCAGCGACCCGGCGCGCGGTGGTGCCTGCGCGGACGATGCGGACCATGGTGACTCCTCGGAAGCGACGGCCGCCCCCTTTGGCGGTCTGCACGGATCAACGAGGGACGTACCCAAAGGTCACGCGCTCACAGCGGGCGTGCGCGCCGAGGGCCAGCACCCGGCATACGGGAGCTGGCCCTCTGGGGACGCGCGCGGTCGGTCAGCCGAGTGCCGCGACCACGTGGTCGATCGCCTGCGTCAGCTTCGTGACGTCCTCGGGGTCGACGGCCGGGAACATCGCCACGCGCAGCTGGTTGCGGCCGAGCTTGCGGTAGGGCTCGACGTCGACGATGCCGTTGGCACGCAGACTGCTGGCCACCGCGGCGGCGTCGATGGAGTCGTCGAGGTCGATGGTGCCGACGACCTGCGAGCGGGCAGCCGGGTCGGCGACGTAGGGCGTCGTCCAGTCGGTCTGCTCGGCCCAGCCGTAGAGGCGGCTCGAGGAGTCCTCGGTGCGACCGGTCGTGAACGCGAGCCCGCCGTTGCCGTTCATCCAGTCGAGCTGGCTCTTCATGAGCGCGAGCGTGGACAGCGCGGGGGTGTTGTAGGTCTGGTTCTTCAGTGAGTTGTCGACCGCGGTCGGCAGGCTGAAGAAGTCGGGGACCCAGCGGCCCGACGCGGCGATCTCGTCGACGCGGGCGAGCGCGGCGGGGGAGAAGGCCGCGAGCCACAGGCCGCCGTCGGAGGCGAAGCACTTCTGCGGGGCGAAGTAGTAGACGTCGGTCTGGGTGATGTCGACGGGCAGGCCGCCGGCGCCGGAGGTCGCGTCGATGAGGACGAGCGCGTCGTCGTCGGCGCCCTCGACGCGCTGGACCGGGGCCATGACGCCGGTCGAGGTCTCGTTGTGCGGCCAGGCGTAGACGTCGATGCCCGCCTCGGCTCGCGGCGAGGCGAGCGTGCCCGGGTCGGCCTTGATGATCGTCGGGTCGCCGAGGAAGGGGGCCGCCGCCGTGACGTTGCCGAACTTGCTCGAGAACTCCCCGAAGGCGAGGTGCTGGGCGCGGTCGCGGACGAGGCCGAAGGCGGCGATGTCCCAGAACGCCGTCGAGCCGCCGTTGCCGAGGATGATCTCGTAGCCGTCGGGCAGGGAGAAGAGGTCGCGCAGGCCCTGGCGGACCTCGCCGACGAGGTTCTTGACCGGCGCCTGGCGGTGTGACGTGCCGAGCACCGTGCGACCCAGGGAGCTGAGGTAGTCGATCTGCTCGGGGCGGACCTTCGAGGGTCCGGAGCCGAACCGTCCGTCGGCGGGCAGCAGCTCGGCCGGGATGGTGATGGGCTGGGTCACGACTGGTGCTTCGGTCACGGATTCACCCTTGCGAAGTGCGGCCACGCTACGGTCTCGTGGCGGACGTGTTGAGGTCGGATGACGCCGTTGTCACCGCTGACATTCAACCCCACGTGCCCACCCCTTGGACATCGCTGCTCGATGTGTGGACGCCCACGCGGCGCGCGGGCGGGGTGCGCGGTGGTTCGGGAGATGCGTCCCCGCACCAGGAGTGCGCGTTGGAACGCGCATCTCTGGCACGAACCCGCCCCGGCGGGGTGCTGCGTCACCACTGTCCACAGGCCCGGAGCGCCGGAGGCGTCCGACGCGCGACGATGAGGCGATGGATCTCGACCAGCTCGCCCACCGCGACGTCGTCAGCGCTGCCCGACTCGGCGCTGCCGGCCACGGGTCGGCTGCCGTCGCGCGAGCCGTGCGCGCCGGCCTGCTGACCCCTCGGCGTGGGCCCGACGCGCCATGGACGCGACGTGAAGATCCACCGCTCGCTCCCGGCATACGGCCTCGCGCACGGCACCTCGGACGACCGGGTGGCGACCGCGGTCGGTGTCGTGCAGGCCGGATTGGAGGGGGTGCCGCTCAGCGCCCTCGTGGCGGCCGACGCCGCGCATCGAGTCGCCGGGGGAGAGCGTCATCGGCCACCGGCTGCGGGCCCTCGGCTACCGGCTCGAGCCGCAGCTCGAGGTGGCCACGGATGTCGGGGACCGGTACGCGGACCTCCGGATCGAGGGCACGCGGGTCCTCGTCGAGTTCGACGGCGCCGAGAAGTACGCCGACAAGCGCGCCGCCTTCGGGGAGAAGCGGCGCGAGGACGCCATGCGGCGCCAGGGGTGGCTCTTCGCGCGCTACGTCTGGGCCGAGCTCGACGACGTCGCCCTCATCCGGGCTCGCACCCAGGCAGCCATCGTCGACTCTCCACGTTGGGCAGCGTGAGCGCAGGTCTGCGCTCGTCCCGAGGGTGGTCCTCGGCCCCAGGAGCGCGCGGTGCATCGCGCACTCCTGAGACCGGCGCGCACGCGTGGGTGCGCCCGGTCCGGTGGCGTCAGCGGACGATGCCGCCGAGCGACGTGCTCGTGAAGGCGCCGACCCGCCCGTCGTAGACCCTCAGCTCGCCGCCCGAGCCCCGCCCGAAGAGCAGGAAGGTGCCGTCGGCGCGCGTCACGACGTCGGGGGCCGACGTGAAGGCCTGAGGTGTCCCGACGAGGAGGCTGCCGCGCTGGACGACCGCGCGACCGTCGACCCCGTTGCCGACGGCGACGAGGGCTCGACCGGGCCAGGCGTCGCCGAGGGCGCGGTCGGACCACGCCGCGAGGTTGTCGCCGCGCTGGATCCAGCTGCTCGTCGCGGTCGTCGGGTAGAAGGTCCGCTCGTAGGTCGCACCGTTGGTGCCGCGGCCCGTCACGAGGATGCCGCCGCTCGCGGGGTTCGCCGACGCGGACAGGCCCGACGTGAAGACCCCGCCCGCCGAGATCCAGCCGCTCCACCGCGTGCCGTCGAAGTGCTTGCGCCAGGCCGATCCGGTGGTCGCGACGGCGAAGACGTCCATCGTCCCGTTGCCGAGCGAGGCCCCGTGCTGGGCGACGACGGTGCCGCCGAGGTTGGCCGACCCCTTGCGTATGCCGTCCTGGTACCACGTGTGGACGAGCTGCCTCGCGCTGTTGCGGGTGAAGAGGTCGACGCGCCCGGAGCGTGAGCTCGTCGCCGACGGTGCATCGGTGGAGGTGACCCCGGCCGAGATCCAGGAACCCCACGAGGCCCCGTCGTTGGTGCTGCGCTTGAACGAGACGGCGTCGTTGGTGCCGCGGATGAAGGTCGTGACCTGCGACCCGGTGCGCGCGGCGGTGACGCCGACGGGCGAGATGAGGCTGCCGCCGGACCGTCTCGGCACCGTGGCTCTCGGGGTGATGCGGACGATCTTGTCGTCGGTGCCGTTGGAGGTCGTGAACCACAGCGCCCCGTCCGGCCCGAGCTGCACGGCTCGGATGCGGCCGTAGCCCTGGGCGATCGCGATCCGGGTCACCGTCGCGGGGCGGGTCGTCGTGGGGGACGGGTTGAAGCGCATGAGGTAGATGCCCTGGCCCTTGAGCAGGCCGACGGTGAGAGCACCCTGCCACTCACCCCAGGCCGAGCCGCGCAGGAAGGTGGCCCCGCTCGTCGCCACGGTCGGGTCGCCCGAGGACCACATGGCCACGCGGGCGGTCGGGAACTTGCCGAGGTCGGTCATCGGGGTGGTCTCGTCGTAGCCGGGCACGGGGTCCCAGCCGTAGTCGCCGCCGCGGACCGAGAGGTTGATCTCGTCGTCGCGGCTCGTGCCGTGCTCGGCCGACCACAGCTCGGTCGTGCCGGGCCGCACGGCGAGTCCCTGGATGTTGCGGTGCCCGTAGTTCCAGACGTAGCGGGCGTTGCCACCGCGGGAGTAGAAGGGGTTGTCGGTCGGGATCGTGCCGTTGGCGTTGACCCGGAGCACCTTGCCGCCGAGCGAGAAGAGGTTCTGAGGGTTGGTCCCCGTGGCCGCGTCGCCGGTGCCGACGTAGAGCTTGCCGTCACCGCCGAAGCGCAGCCGGCAGCCGGAGTGGCGACCGCTCGTGACGGGCAGCCCGGTGACGACCGGCGACCCGTCGGAGACCGCGGTGGTATCGCCGGTCAGTCGCCAGCGCAGGACGCGCACGTCGAGCGGGTTGCCCGCCGAGTCGCGTACGGCCTGGCAGGTGTAGAAGCGCTTGTTCGTCGCCGCGGATGGGTCGGAGACCATGCCGAGCAGGCCGCCCTCGCTGTTGACGTAGAGCGAGGGGAAGCCCGAGATGGCGACGCGTCGAGGGGCGTTGCCGCCTCGCTTGCTCCAGACCTGTCCGGCGCGCAGGTCGTAGAGCATGAGGTCGCCGACCCAGGTGATGTCCCATGGGTAGCTGAGGCCGGACACGACCGTCGTGACCTGGAGGGTCGGCGCCGCCTCGGCCGTGGGCGTGGGCTGGACGGCGAGCGCACCTCCCGCGACCAGGGCGCCGACGAGGGCGATCGATCCTCGGACTCGCAGTCGCTGCACCATGCTGACTCCCCGACTCGGTGACCTGCTGGCTCCGCTCGCGAGGCTACGCGCGAGCGGGCAGGTCCGCGCGTCGAGAGCTCAGCGGGACGTCGGGTGCGGCGACCGCCGCTCAGTGCCGGTCACCACTCGAGTGAGCGCCTGGTCCCACTCGAGTGAGCGCCCGGTCCCACTCGAGTGGCCCCGTCGTCCCACCTGCCACACGCTCCTGGGACGCCGCGCTCACTCGACTGGTGCGACGCGCTTACTCGAGTGGCCGGGTGGCCCCAGCGGTCGCATCGGTCCCAGTCCCGGGTGTGACGACGGGGCCACTCGACGGGGTGGGCCTGCTGTCAGTGGGAGATGTCGGGCGTCCAGCCGGCGACGTCCTCGGGCTTGCGCGGACCCTCGCCGATGTAGCGCGACGACGGCCGGATGAGCCGGCCGGTCTGCTTCTGCTCGAGGATGTGCGCGGACCATCCGGCCGTGCGCGCACACGTGAACATCGGCGTGAACATCGACGGCGGGACCTCCGCGAAGTCGAGGATGACGGCGGCCCAGAACTCGACGTTCGTCGCGAGCACCCGGTCGGGTCGGCGGGCATGCAGCTCATCGAGCGCGGCCTTCTCGAGGGCGGCCGCGGCCTCGTAGCGGGGCGCACCGAGGCGCTCGCACGCGGAGCGCAGCACGCGGGCGCGGGGGTCCTCGGCACGGTAGACGCGGTGGCCGAAGCCCATGAGGCGCTCGCCCTTGTCGAGGACGCCCTTGACGTAGGCCGTGGCATCGCCCTGCTGCTCGACCCCGTCGAGCATGTGGAGCACGCGCGAGGGCGCGCCACCGTGGAGCGGACCGGACATCGCCCCGACGGCGCCCGAGAGCGCTGCGGCGACGTCGGCGCCGGTCGAGGTGATGACGCGGGCGGTGAACGTCGAGGCGTTCATGCCGTGCTCGGCGGCGGAGACCCAGTAGGCGTCGACGGCCTCGACGTGCTTCGGGTCCGGCTCGCCACGCCAGCGGATCATGAAGCGCTCGGTGATGGTGCGCGCCTTGTCGACCTCGCTCTGCGGGACCATCGGCTTGTCGAGCCCACGGGCAGACTGCCCGACGAACGACAGGGCCATGACCGCGGCGCGGGCGAGGTTGTCGCGCACCTCGTCGGCGTCGATGTCGAGCGTCGGCTTGAAACCCCACACCGGTGCGAGCATGGCGAGCGCGGACTGGACGTCGACGCGTACGTCCCCGGTGTGCACGGGCAGGGGATAGGGCTCGGCCGGCGGCAGGCCGGGGTCGAACTCGTTGTCGACGAGCAGGCCCCACACGTGGGCGAAGTCCACGTGCCCGACGAGGTCGTTGATGTCGACACCGCGGTAGCGCAGCGCCCCACCCTCCTTGTCCGGCTCTGCAATGGTCGACTCGAAGGCGATGACGCCCTCGAGTCCTGGCTTGAAGTCGGGGTCGGGCGTGCTGTCTGCCATGTGCGTCCTTGCTGTGCAGGCGGTACCACCGCGGTGTGGAGGCCGCAGCCGGGATACGGACGGTGGGCGTCGGTCCCGGCTGACAGACTCACCGTATGCCGTCAGCTGCCGACCAGACCGTGTTTCGTGACGCCGTGTTCGCCACCCGAGACCAACATCACGACGCGGTCCGCTTCGAGGGCACCGACTTCACCGGGACCCACGCCGAGGGCCACTCGTTCCTCGAGTGCTCGGTGCTCGGCGGCACGCTCGACGAGGCGCACCTCGAGGGCTCGCGCTGGTCGGAGTGCGAGTGGGAGCGCGTGGGCGGCGTCGGCGTGACACTGGCCGAGGCGAGCATCATCGAGACGACCATCGAGGGGTGCCGGCTGGCCGCCGTCTCCGCCTGGGGCTCGACGTGGCGCGACGTCACGGTGCGTGGCGGCAAGGTCGACTTCCTCAACCTGCGCGGCGCCCGGCTCAAGGACGTCGCCTTCGTCGACTGCGTCGTCGTCGAGCTCGACCTCCAGGAAGCCACCGTCGACGGCCTGACCTTCGAGGGGTGCACGCTCGTGTCACCGACCTTCGGTCGCGGGACGTATGCCGCGCTCGACCTCTCTGGGGCCACGCTCCGTTCGCCGGTGGGTCTCGCCGGGCTCAAGGGCGCGACGATGAGCCGCCCGCAGGTCATCGACCTCGCCGACGCGTTCGCGGCCGAGCTCGGGATCCTCGTCGCCGACTGAGCGCAGGGCGGCGTGAGCACGCTGCGCCCCGCGCGGGCGTCAGTTGATCTGGTTGGGCTTGGCCCGACGCAGCGCCGCGGTGGCGGCGTCCTTGGCGCGGTCGGTGGCCTTGACCTTGTCGTCGGGCCGGATCCGCTTCGTCAGGTCGGCCCGCTCGACGAGGGCCGTCAGCAGCATGTCGGTCTCGGGGTGGACGCCGACCGCCTCGTCACCGCTGAAGACGACCCAGTGGGCGACGTCGCCCTTGTAGACCTTGAGGATGCTGCCGTCGGCCAGCGACCTCGCGTGCGCCATCGCCTGGCGACGAGCACGCTCGCTCGAGATCGCCTTGTTGGCGGCCTCCTTGGCGGGCTCGCGCAGCGCCTGCGTGGCCACCCAGATCTGGGGGCCGTACTTGATGCCGAGCTTGACGGTCTGGGTGACGAGCTTGCCCTTGCCTGCCATGGTTGGTGACTCCTCACAGCGCCCCGGACGGGCGGGGCTGTCGCCGGGACCGCGCGCGCCGTGGCCTGACGTCCGCGCGGACCTTCTCGGGCCAACCCTAGTGTGGGGTCATGGACAGCTCATCTCGCGAGCCGGCCCGGGAGGGCCTCGCCGCCGTACGCCGCGTCGACTACTCCGGCGACGGCCTCGTCGAGTCCGACGTGGCCGCGTCGCCCTACCTTCAGGCCAGGGCCTGGGTCGATGCCGCGCTCACGGCCGCCGAGGACCGCGACGATGTGCCCGAGCCGACCGCCATCTCGGTGGCCACCGTCGACGCGACGGGCGCGCCGGACGTGCGCACCGTCCTCATGCGCTTCTTCGACGAGCGCGGCCCGGGCTTCGTGACCAACCTCGGCTCGGCCAAGAGCGAGCACCTGCAGTCCAACCCTCGTGTCGCGGCGGCCCTGACCTGGCCCGCCATCTACCGCGCGATCCGCTTCCGGGGCACGGCAGAGCTCGTCGGCCGCGACGAGGTCGAGGCCTACTTCGACGCCCGGCCCTACGGCTCGCGGCTGTCGGCGTGGGCGTCGGACCAGTCGCGCCCGGCCGCCGACCGGGCCGAGCTCGAGCGCAAGTGGCAGGACGTGCTCGAGCGCTTCCCCGACACGGGCAGCGATCACGACGTGCCGGTGCCGGACTTCTGGGGCGGGTGGCGCATCGTCTGCGACGAGGTCGAGTTCTGGGCCGGGCGGCGCAACCGCCTCCACGACCGGATCGTCTTCCGCCGCACGGGCGACGGCGACCTCGCCGACGCCGACTCGTGGACGCGGCTGCGTCTCCAGCCCTGAGTCCCGCCCACACCCCGGACACGGAACAGGGCAGCCCGACGAGTCGGACTGCCCTGCTTCATCCATGGTGTGGATGGGGACGCGGCTATCGCGTGGCCACCTCACACGCTCCGGAAGAAATCACTTCTCGGATCACCTCCCTTCGGTTTCGATGTCACGACCGTACGTCGGGGCCTGACGGGCGGCAAGACCTTTTACGAGGGTTGTCCGGCGGGGCCGTCGGGGCCGTCTGAACCGCCGGGCTGCCCTCGTCGGTGCTGCTGCGGGTCGGTCGGCAGCGGGTCGTCGGTCGTCGTGCCACTCGTGGTGCCAGCACCTGCGCCGGCATCGGCACCGGCACCGCTGCGGGTCGGGTCGTCGGCGCTGGTCCGACGTCGGCTGATCCGGGCGAAGGCGACGACCGCGGCCACGACTGCGACGACGACCAGCGCCACGACGACCATCGGGCCCCAGGCCGCGTCCGGCGGTGCCGTGGCGTCCACCGGCAGGGCCGCGGCCAGTCCCACAGACACGGGCACCGTCATGGCCCCACCTCGGTGTCCGGGGCGACCGCCGCCGTGGCCTCGGGCCTCAGCTCGGCGCCGCGTGACCCGCCGCCGGCCGGAGGGAGCGGCGTCGGCGGTGTGGGGGTCGGAGGGGTCGGCGGGGTCGGCCCGGTCCCCGAGCCGGCGCCGTCACGGCGGTCGGCCGAGCGGGAGGGCGAGGACAGACTGCGGGCCCCCACGAGCAGGGCGAGCAGCACGGGCAGCTCGAGGTAGGCGTGATAGCTCGCCAGGGCGGCATACAACGTCTTGCCCTGTGCGAAGTCGAGACCGAAGAGGACGGCGAAGAGTGCGGCGGCGACGAAGCCGACGGCCCAGAGCCGCGGACCGGTCACCCACGGCACGCGGGCCTCGAAGGCCGCCGAGGCGTCCGGAGCGACGCGGGGGAGCAGCGCCACCCACACGACGTAGTGCATCGTCTGCATGAAGGCGAAGACGGTGAGGAAGCGCATCCCGAGCACCGTCGCCGCGGCGCTCGGCGGGGCGCTCGCGGCGAGGACGGTCTGGCCGTCGCCGACGACGCTGCGCACGATGCCGGGGTCGGCGCTGAGCCACCCGTCGAGGAACCCGAGCAGGACCACCGCCGGGATGGCGACGACCCACAGCAGCTGCACGGCCCGGAACGCCTGCCGCCCGCGACGCGAGGTGATCCGGCGCGACCACTCCCAGAGGAAGAAGAGGGGCACGACGTTGTGCAGGTGGGTCAGCACGACGAAGTGGTACGTCGGGAAGGTCAGCGAGACGGCAGCCGCGGCACCGACGAGGACCCAGGCGGCGACCCGCCGCCGGCCGTCGAGCCCGTGACGGGCGGCAGCCGCGAGGATGACGTAGCCGAGCACGATCTCGGCGAGCAGCGCGGGCCGCCCGACCACGCCGGCGAGGAGCCGGCAGACCACGATGCCGGTGACGAGTGCGGCGAGCAGCTCGAGGAAGGGCCGCCCGAGCAGGCCGGCGAAGCGGCCCGCGACGTAGCGGATCTCGAGGAGGTTGTGCAGGATGCCGAAGAGGATGAGGCCGATCACGGCGGTCGCGATCGGCGCCCCGAGGGCGATCGCGAGCGAGAGGCAGACTGCCATCAGCACGAGGAGCGTGATGGTGCTCGAACGATGCACCGCGACGGCCGGGTCGGGCGCGTCGGTCACGGAGCCGCCCGCTCGGGGCCGCCCGGTCACGAGGTGAGCCCCGCTGCGCTGCAGGCCCTGGCGCTGACGCTGGCCGTCGAGGTGCCCGTGCTCGTGGCGTTCGCGCGCGCGGCAGGCTGGGCCGGGTGGGGCCGCGCGCTCGTCGGCGCGGTCGGCGTCAACGTCGTGACCCACCCCGTGCTGTATGCCGTGTCGACGGGCTTCGGGTCACCGTGGCAGCTCGTGGGGGCGGAGGTCGCCGTCGCCGCCGTGGAGACCGTGCTCCTCGTCGCGGGCTGGCGGGTGCGGGCGCGCGAGGACGCGGTGACGGTGGCGGTGGCGGTCGTCGCCGCCAACGCCGCCTCCACCGCCATCGGTCTGCTCGTCCTCTGAGTCCCGGCCACGGGCCAATGCTTTCGTCGGCTGGTCGGCCCGGCCACCCGAGTAACCCGATCGTTAGGGTCCTGTGGCGTGACCGAGATTCAGGGGGACGGCGCGGAGGGGCGCAGCGGCAGCCTGCGTGCCATCGCGCTGTCGGCCTACGGGCCCACCCTCCTGGGCTCGACGGGCGCGGGCGCGGTGTCCCCGATCATCGCCGTGTCGGCGCGTGAGCTCGGCGCCTCGGTCGGCGTCGCGGCGCTGCTCGTCGCGATGCTGGGCGTGGGTCAGCTGCTCGGCGACCTGCCGTCCGGTGCCCTCGCCGCCCGCATCGGTGAGCGCCGGGCGCTGCTCGTCGCGGCCGTGATCGAGGCCATGGGCATGCTCGTCGCGGCTCTGGCGGGCGGTCTCGTCATGCTCTTCGTCGGGGTGTTCGTCATCGGGCTCGCCGGCTCGCTCTTCGGCCTGGCCCGGCAGGCCTACCTCACCGAGGCGGTTCCGGTGGCGATGCGGGCGCGGGCCCTGTCGACGTTGGGTGGCGTGCACCGCATCGGCTACTTCGTCGGCCCGTTCATCGGATCGCTCGTCATCGCGAGGTGGGGCACCGAGGCGGCGTATGCCGTCGGCGGCGTCGCGAGCATCGCCGCGTTCGTCCTCGTCCTCGTCGCGCCGGACATCACCGGCTCGGCGCACCGGATCGGGGGCGGCGGACCGCCGCGCAGCGTGGCATCCGTGCTCCTGCAGCACCGGCACGTCCTCCTGACGCTCGGCACCGGGGCCATGTGCGTGGCCGGGGCGCGCGCCATCCGCGAGGCCCTCGTGCCGCTGTGGGCCGAGTCGGTCGGCTTCTCCCCGGCACAGACGTCGCTCGTCTTCGGGGTCGCCGGGGCGCTCGACATGGCGCTCTTCTACCCCTCGGGCTGGCTCATGGACCGCCACGGCCGGGTCGCGGCCGCCGTGCCCAGCATGCTCGTGCTCGGCCTCGGCATGATGCTGCTCCCGCTCGCCACGAGCCTCGTCGCCGTGACGGCCGCGGCGACCGTGCTCGGTCTCGGCAACGGCCTCGGGGCGGGGCTCATCATGACCCTGGGCGCCGACGCCTCGCCCGCAGACGGACGCGCGCAGTTCCTCGGCGGTTGGCGGCTCTGCGCGGACGTGGGAAGGGCGGCGGGTCCGCTGGCGTTGTCAGGGCTGAGCGCCATCATGTCGCTCGGCGCCTCCGCCGTCGTGCTCGGCGTGGGTGCCGTGGTCGGGGCGGGCTGGCTGCGCATCTGGGTGCCACGGCACGACCCGACCCGACGCGCGAGGACCGGGCCGACGCCGGGGCCACTGACGGGCGGTCCCTGACCGCTCTCCGATTCTGAGAAGGTATGACCGTGACGGACCTGATCGACACCACCGAGATGTACCTGCGCACCATCTTCGAGCTCGAGGAGGAGGGCATCGTGCCCCTCCGCGCGCGCATCGCCGAGCGTCTCGGCCACTCGGGCCCCACCGTGTCGCAGACCGTCGCCCGCATGGAGCGCGACGGGCTCGTCGCGGTCTCGGGCGACCGTCACCTCGAGCTGTCCGACCACGGCCGGCTCCTCGCGACCCGCGTCATGCGCAAGCACCGCCTCGCCGAGCGGCTGCTCGTCGACGTCATCGGCCTCGAGTGGGAGTACGCCCACGACGAGGCCTGCCGGTGGGAGCACGTCATGTCCGAGAAGGTCGAGCGCAAGATCCTCGGCCTCATCGGCGAGGGGCTCGAGTCGCCCTACGGCAACCCCATCCCCGGTCTCGAGGAGCTCGGGGTGCGCCAGGACGAGGACTTCCTCACCGGCCTCAGCACCCTGACCGCCGCCGTGGGGGCCGCGCCGACGGTCGTGACGATCCGTCGCATCGGTGAGCCCGTCCAGGTCGACCCGGAGGCGCTCGCGCTGCTGACGAGTGCCGGCGTCGTGCCCGGCGCCCGCGTCGAGGTCGTCCGTGACGGCGGCCGGGTCGTCGCCGTCCGCGAGGGCAGCGAGCCGTCCACGGGCGTCTCCCTGCCCGACGACGTGGCCGTCCACGTCTTCTGCCAGGCCGCCTGAACACGCCGTATCCGGCAGGGTATGCCCCGGTTTGCCGGGTCGTTTTGGCAGGCCTTGCCACACCTCGTCCGGCCCCGTCCGGAGGTCGCTGAAATTTCTTTGACTTCCGGGAACTCGAAGGTGACAAGGCACTCCTACTTGGGTACGGTGGGCGAACTTGCTCTCCCCGTCGAGTGAGTGCCCCGGGTCGGACCGCCTAGTCCTGCCATCGACCTGAGGCTCAGTACGAACCGCATGGCAGGAGCGGGGGAACCACTTTCTCCGGGCGTCGAGAGACGCCCTCGGGGTGAAGCCCTCCGTGGACCGAGACCGGTCCGAGCGAAGGCCGGGCAGTACCTCCAGCCCGAACCCGACAGCTCACCTCGTAGGCGTCGAGAGGTCAAACGTGGCTCAGAACGTTCCCGGGCGCCACCGCGCCCCCGGTCGCTTCAACGCGATCTCGGAGCTCAAGACGATCGCCAAGGAGTCGGCCCAGCCCGCCGTGAAGGGTGCCGCCATCGTCGCGGCCTCGGGTGGTCTCGTCGCTTCGTTCGCCGGCACCGCGAACGCCGCTGACGGCTCCGCCAGCACGGTCGCCGGTCCCGCGGCCGTCGGCCCCGCCGTCGGCACGCTCAAGGCCGGCAACGCCCTGTCGGCGATCGGTTACGCCAAGCCCGCCCTCAAGCAGGCCTCGGTCAAGCCGGTCGTCATCGAGGACGTCCAGGTCAAGTCCGAGCGCGCCGCGAAGAAGGCCGCCGAGAAGGCCGCCGCCGAGCGTGAGGCCACCCAGCAGCGCGCGTCGCGCTCCGGCTCGACCACCCGGGCCGCCCTCAACGTCGCGCCCAACCCCAGCGCCACGGGCATCATCGGCATCGCCCAGTCGTACTTCGGTGTTCCCTACGTCTACGGCGGCACGACGCCCTCCGGCTTCGACTGCTCCGGCTTCACGTCCTACGTCTACCGCCAGGCCGGCATCTCGATCCCGCGCACCGCGTCGGCGCAGGCCGCGGCCTCGACCCCGGTCAGCAACCCGCGCCCCGGCGACCTCGTCTTCTTCGGCTCGCCGATCTACCACGTGGGCATCTACGTCAGCCCGGGCCGCATGATCGACGCCCAGCGTCCCGGCACCGTCATCGGCAACCACTCCATCTGGACGACGCCGTCGATGTACGGCCGCATCTGAGCGGTCACCTCTCACGCCACACCCTGCGCCCCCACCGGATCCGGTGGGGGCGCAGCGCTTTTCCGGCCCCGTCAGCCACCGTGGTTGACTGAGTCGATGACCGATCAGCCTGCTGCCGAGTCCACGACCATCATCGAGCTCGACCTCTGGAGCGACCTGGTCTGCCCCTACTCGTGGGTCGCCAAGCGCCGTGTCGAGGCTGCCGTTGCCGCCTTCGAGCGGCCGCACGACGTCACGGTGCGCCTGCGCTCCTTCGAGCTCGACCCGGACGTCCCGGTCGGTGGCTCCGTGCCCGTCAGCGACCACCTCTCGGTGCGCCACGGCGGCGACGCGGGCGCCGGCCGGCTCATGAACGCCAAGGCCAGCGAGGTGGCCGAGGCCGACGACCTCGTCTTCGACTGGGACCGCGCGGTGCGCGCCAACACCTTCGACGCGCACCGGCTCTGCGCCCTCGCCGGCGAGATGGGCGGGCCCGCGCTGCGCTCCGCGGCGGTCGAGCGCTTCCACTCCGCGCACTTCGGCGAGGGCCTCGCCATCGACGACCGTGAGGTCCTGCAGCGCCTCGCCGGCGAGTGCGGTCTCGACGAGCGGCGGGTGTCGGCCGTGCTCGCCTCCGACGAGTACGCCGAACAGGTGCGTGAGGACGAGCAGCAGGCGCGGTCCATGGGTGTGACGTCGACGCCGTTCGTCGTCGCCAACGGGTATGCCGCCGTGACCGGAGCCCACCCGGTCGAGGACTACCTCGCGCTGCTGCGCGGGGTGGCCACGCAGACCGTCTGAGCGCGAACGCGCGGGCCGGGTGCCCGACCCGGGGAGCCGGGCGGACGGCATACGCCCTCGGTCAGGAGGGCTGGTCCGCGGCCGGGCGGCCGAAGGAGACCGCGTCGTCCACGGCGGGTGGGGCGTCGGCGCGAAGCTGGTGGTCGGGGAGCGGGCCGAGGGCGTCGTTGACGGTCGAGAAGGCTCGGCGCAGCGCGACGAAGACCGTGATCGCGAAGATCTGCCGGTCGTCGAAGCCGACGGCGCGCAACGGCTCGAGATCGGCGGGAGTGGTGGCGTTCGGGGTGCTCGCCACGGTCCGGGCCCACGTCGCCAGGGCGGCGTCGGCGGCGTCGAGGGGCTCGTCGTCTCCGCGGAGCACGGCGCCTGCGACCTCCTCGCCGGCTGCGGTGGCGAGGCGGCCACCCCACGCGAGCGCACAGTAGGAGTCGCCGATGGTCGAGGCGGTCGCGGCGATGAGGATGCCGCGCTGCCGGAAGCTCAGGCCGGCGACGGAGACCATGTCGGCCAGGAGCGCGAAGAGCGTGTCGTGGGCCGCGGGCGACTGGGCCCAGACGCGGCTGAGGTTCATGACGTAGCCATGGTCGGTGACGTCGCTCGCGAAGTAGGCCTCGAGCTCCGGTGTCAGAGCCGGCTCGCTGAGGAAGCCGTGGCTCGGGTCGGTCGCCGTCATGTGCTGCTCCTGGGGTGACGGGTCGTGGAGTCTCCATCGTCGCATGCAGGTCCGGGTCGGATCCGGATCTTGGGCAAGCCCGCCCGGGCGTCGGTGGGTGCTCCCGTCCCCTCCTCGGGAGCACCCACCACCCGTCGGACCGCAGCCCGTCGCCGCCGTCCGTGATGCGCCGGTCGTCGCCCCCACCGGCTCGCCCGGGTCTCCGCCCACGCGTCCGGCGCGGCGCCTCACGGGGGAAGACGTAGCGGCGCCCGAGGTGTGTCGCAAACGCACGCAAATCACCCGGCACGCCGTCAACCCTGTACATCCGCGGGCATGTCGCGCCATGATTCGGTCCCTCGCGCATCTCCAGGGGGGAGGATGCGTGAGGTGCGTTGCTGACGCGCCGACGGGTCGGGGACGGGACCCGGCGCCCGGTCACGCACCCTGCTGGAGCTTGGGTCGAGACAGCCGACGAGACGTCGGCGTACGGGTGGGGGACAGAAGATCGTGGAGCGGGCGCACGACGAGCACGGCGGCGAGTCCGTGGATGGGGCGGACGAGGGCGTACGCGTCGACGGACCCGAGAGCGACGCGGCGCTCGTCGACCGGGTTCGGGCGGGCGACGACGCCGCCTACTCCGCGCTGTGGTCGCGGCACGAGCCCGCGGCCCGACGGCTCGCCTCCCGGGTCGCCTCGCCGAGCGACGTCGACGACCTCGTCAGCGAGAGCTTCACCCGCACCCTCGATGCCCTCCGTGGTGGGGGCGGGCCCGACACCGCCTTCCGGCCCTACCTGCTCAGCACGTTGCGCCGCGCCAACATCGACGTGGCGCGGCGCTACACGAACCGGGTCGTGCTGACCGACGACGAGACGACCGTCGACACCCGCACGGCTGCCTCGGCGGAGGACGAGGCCGTCGACGCCGAGGAGCGCGACGCCGTCTGGGCGGCCTGGCGTTCGCTGCCCGACGAGTCCCGGTCGCTGCTCTGGCGTCTGGTCGTGCACGAGGAGAAGCCGCACCAGATCGCCCCCGGGCTGGGCACGACGCCGAACGGCATCGCGAGCCGGAGCAAGCGGGCACGCGAGCGGCTGCGCCAGACCTTCCTCTCCGAGCTCGTCGCGAACGCCGGCGACGCCGAATGTCGGGCGGTGCGACGCCATCTCGGTGGCTACGTGCGCGACTCGCTCCCGGTCAAGGCTCGCGAGCGCGTCGACGAGCACCTCGACGGCTGCGCCCGGTGCCGGGCAGCGGTGCTCGACGTCGTCGACGTCGACGCGGCCATCCGGCTGCGCGTCGCGCCGGTGCTCCTGCCCGGGGCGTTCGCGGTGGCGTCGGGGGTCGGTGTCGCCGACGCGGTGGGCGACGGCACGGTGGGCGACGGCACGGTCGGCGCCGGTGCAGCGGGCGTGGGTGCGGTCGCAGCGACGGGCGGTGCCACGATCCCGGTCGCCGTGGGCGTGGCCTCGCTCATGGACGGGGCCGACGACCTGTCAGAGTTCGCCGCCGACGTCAGTGGAGGTGGGCCCGGAGGTGGCTCGGGCGGGGTCAACGGTCGCGTGCTGTCGGTGCCGGGTCGCTCGGCGGCCGCGGTGCTGGCTGCGGCTGCACTCGTCGTCGCGACGGCGCTCTTCCTGCTCCAGCTCCAGCCGGCCGGACGGGTCTCGGCCGACGCGCCGGTGGGCCGGGACTCGTCGGCCGGACCGGTGGACGGGACGGAGTCGCCCTACCCGGCCGAGACGACGAGCTCGTCGGTGCCGTCGTCGACCGCGCCGCGACCGGTGATCGGCATGGCGACGGCCGAGAACGTCTCGCGTTTCCGGTCGTCGGGCGGCCGGAGCGGGAGCGCCGACCGGCAGACGAGGCCGCCGTCGCGCCCCGCACCGACCTCCACCGGCACGAGTGCCACCTCGACGAGCCGTCCGAGCCCGAGCCCGACGACGACGCCGACGCCGACGAGCAGCCGGCCGACCCCGACGACGAATGTCGCGCCGCCTCCCGCTCCGGTCGGCACGGTGACGAGCCTGACGTTCACGCCGAGCGACCGCGGCTATCTCGCGCACCTCACGGCGCCGGCCGGCTGGCTCCTCACCTCGGTGCGCGACGTGCACGGCGCCCGGGTCGTCGAGCACGTGAGCCAGCCGACGGCGCAGTTCGACGGGCGGCTGCGCGCCGGGGAGGTCGTCGTCGAGGTCACCCGCGTGCAGCCCCGTCTCTCGGGGGACCTCGTGGCCCGCTTCACCGACCGCTCCGGAGCGACGCTGCCCGGGTCGGGCAGCTACCCGTTGCGCTGATCGCCCTCGGGCTCGGCCAGGTCAGGGTCCCCGGGATCGGGCAGGTCTGTGGTGGGTGGGGGCTGGGACGGGGCGGGCGCGCCGTCGGGCGGGAGGGCGGCATACGCCATCTGGCCGGGGAGGTCGGGGGCACTCTCGTCGACGGGGATCACCTGGCTCAGCCGGGTCAGCTCGACGACGGCGCGGATGGGCGAGTCGTGGGGGACGACGAGCCGGAGGTCCTGTCGGCGGTCCCGTAGTCGCTGGGAGAGGCGGAAGAACGCGGCGATGCCGCCGCTGTCGAGGTAGGTCGTGCCGCTGAGGTCGACGACGACGAGCGTGACGTCGTCGGGGACCGCGTGTCCGAGGGCGTCGGTGAGCTCGCGCGCGTTGGACAGGTCGAGCTCGCCGGTGATGCGGATGAGCTGGGTGGTGCCGGCGCGGCGCGTGTCGACGCGGGCGAGGTCGCTCATGCCTCGACCCCCACGTGGACGCGACGGCGCAGGCGGACGTCGGTGCCACCGGGGGTGTGCTCGACGTCGACGTCGTCCATGAGGGCGTCCATGAGCTGGAGTCCCCAGCCGCCGCCGCGGTCGGCGGCGGGGCGCCAGTGGCCGTGGTCACGGATGCGCACCTCGAGGGCGTCGCCGTCGAGCCGGGCCTCGACGACGAGCTCACCGGCCGACCCCTGCCCGCTGTAGGCATGCTGCACGACGTTGGCGCAGGCCTCCCCGCAGGCGACGAGGACCTCGTTGACGTCGGCCTCGGAGACGTTGGCCTCCTTGAGCCAGCGGCGCAGGGCGCTGCGGACCTGCACGAGGTTGCGGGCCTCGGCGGGCAGCCGGACGTCGAGCTCGCCGTCGACCGACGGCAGGGGGCGCATGGCGAGGATCGCGACGTCGTCCTCGATATGGTCCTCGTCGAGGAAGGTGTCGATGAGGCGCTCGCAGAGGGCCTCGATGTCGTCGTCGGGGACGGCGGAGGCCTCGCGGTCGAGCCGGTCGAGGCCGGCGGTGAGTGAGACACCGCGCCGCTCGACGAGCCCGTCGGTGTAGAGCAGGAGGGTCGCCCCCGGTGGCAGGACCTGGCTGGCCTCGGTGAATGAGCCGTCGACGGTGACGCCGACGGGAGGGGAGAGGGCGCCCTCGAGGTAGGTGCCCTGACCACCCGCGAAGGCGAGCGCAGGCGGGTGGCCCGCGTTGGTCCAGCGGATGCGGCGCGTGGCCGGGTCGAAGACGAGATAGATGAGGGTGACCATCTCGGGGACCGGGAGCTGGGCGACGAGCTGGTGGACGCCGCGCATGACGGCGGGTGGCGACGGGTCCTGGAGGGCGTACGCGCGCAGGGCCATCCGGACCTGGACCATCGTCGCGGCGGCGGTGAGGCCGTGGCCCGCGACGTCGCCGATGGCGAGTCCGATGAGGCCGCCAGGGAGCTGGACGACGTCGTACCAGTCGCCGCCGACCTGCACGTCGGCCGTCGCAGGCACGTAGCGCGCGGCGAGGGCGACCCCGGGCACGTCGGGGAGTCGGTCGGGCAGGAGGCTGCGCTGCAGGGTCTCGGCGATCTGGTGCTCGCGCTGCGCCCGGGCCTCCTCGTGGCTCAGCAGCTCCTGGGCCTCGGAGCGCTCCTGGATCTCCTGGACGAGCCGGGTGTTGGCCGCCGACAGCTGGGCGGTGCGCTGCTCGACCCGTCGCTCGAGCTCGGACGCGGCCTTCTCGAGGGCGGCGGCGGTCTGCATGCGCTCGCTGACGAGGGCGGCGAGGAAAAAGGAGGTGAGCGCGACGCAGGCGTTGAAGGCCTGGAGCGTCACCATCTGCTCGAGCAGCGTCTTGCCCTCGAAGGGACCTCGCTGCCGGGTGGCTGCCGCCGTGGCGAGGAGGGTGGCGATCAGCGCAGCAGGGGCGGCTCCTCGCAGCTGGAGGCGCCAGGCGGCCCAGCCCAGCAGCGGGAGGGTGAGGAAGAAGATGTGCAGCCCCGTGGTGACGGCGGCCGCCACGACGAGTGTTGCCACCATGAGGATCGCCATGGCCTCGAGCCACAGCCGCAGCGGCCAGCGACGCTGCTCCCAGAAGAGAGGCAGGCACAGCAGGAAGGGCGCGACGGTGAGGACGCCCATGGCGTCACCCGTCCACCACACAGCCCAGGTCGCGGGCAGCTGCCCGGTCGTGATCGAGCCCGAGGCGAGGAGGGTCGCCGCGCCGATCGTCGCGCTGACGAGCATGCTGGCGAGGGCGCCGAGGAAGACGATCGCGAGGGCGTCGCGCTGACGGTCGAGCTGGCGGCGGAAGCCCACCCGCTGGAGGAGGGTGACCGCGACGACGGGTGCGAGGGTGTTGCCGACGGCCGTGACCGCCGCGGCCAGCGGGTTGGCGCTGATCGGCAGGTTGACTGCAAGGGCCGCGACGGCGACGGCCGGCCAGTAGGACCGCCCGAAGACGATGAGCGCGGCGACGGCGACACCGGTCGGCGGCCAGAACGGGGTCACGTCGTTGCCGACGAGCGAGAGGCTCAGGCCGAGGCGGGCGCCGAGGTAGTAGGCGACGGCGATGGCGGCCAGGCGGACGAGGCGTCGCGTCCGGGTGGCGGCGGGGGAGATGTCCGGTGTGTCCTTGCCGTCCAGATCCTGGGTGACGCGGGAGGGCAGGGCCGCAGGGCCCGAGGTCTCCACCGCCCCCACGCCTGTCGTCATCGTCGGGAGCAGTCCAGCCGCCCACGCCCCGCCATGGCAGTGACTCTAGGAGCACCGAGTGTCGTGTGACGAGCGTTTCGTCCACCCAGTTGGGAGCCGCTGATGCTGCGGCTGCGAGGTGACCGAGTCGGGCCCGGTCCGCGTTGCTGTCCACGGAGCGCATGATGGGCTGATGGACGTGCGGCTGCTCTACTTCGACGGGTGCCCGAACTGGGTGGTGGCCGAGGAGAGGCTCCGCTCGGCACTGGCCGAAGTGGGCCATGGGGACGAGCCGATTCTGCGAGTGCGGATCGAGACCATCGAGGATGCCGAGCGACTCGACTTCATCGGCTCGCCCACGATCCTCATCGACGGCACGGACCCGTTCGCCTCGGGGACGGAGCAGCCGGCCCTGGCCTGTCGCGTGTTCACGACGCCGGACGGGCGGGACGGTTCGCCGACCGTGGCGCAGCTGGTCGGCGTGCTGTCGTGAGGGTGGCTCGTGGATCCGTGGATTAGCGGTCGCCCTGGTCGCTCGGTGACGAGAGCTGGGCGATGGCCGCTCGGTTGCGAATTTCTTGGTGGTGCCCCCGGCAGGATTCGAACCTGCGACACCCGCTTTAGGAGCCGAATTTGCCCTTTTTTCAGGGGTTTGCGGGTGGCTGCTGGCGTGCGTGATCGCCTGTTGTTGTCGTGGTCTCGCGGGCAACCTGCTCGGACGCCGTGTGCCACAAATGCGCCACGCGGGTCTGCGCAGTGACACCGACGAGCCGCACTGGACGGTCTCGCGCAGAAGGCGCTTGTGGAAGCCCGCCGAGCGGGTCGTCGAGGCCACTACGCGCTCGAGGTGGGCAGCGGTCCTCCGTGGGAGCCGGCTCGAGACACGACTGCTGGGGCCTCCCTCGTCCGCAGCGCCTGAGCCCGAGCCGGAGTCTTACGCCGCTGTGGGCTCAAGCAGTCTCGTCCGTCTCGTCGGGCCCCATGGTGCCGTCGTGGAGCTCGAACTCCGTGCTGTAGCTCAGAGGTTCGAGCCCAGCCGTGTCCAGGAGTCCATTGACCCCGTCGGCGTGGAGCACTTCGGACGCAGCATTGCCTATGTCCTGCACACGCGCTTCTGCGTCCTCGGGGGAGTCTCCGGGCCATACGCGGAGGTATGCCGCCCGCCCGGCTTCGATGGTGGCATCGGGGTCCGTCACGCGGAACTCCCACTGGCCCGAGAACCTCAGAAACTGGGCGAAGTCGACTGCCTCTTCGTCGTCATCCTCGTCGTTCTCCCACTCGTCGTCATCCTCGTCGTCATCTGTCTCCAGGCCGAGGGGGAAGGACCCACACCAGTCGAATTCGGCGTCGTCAAATGCGGCTGCGAGGTCACGCAGCTTTGTTGCGGACGCCATGTACGGCTCCAGCTCCTTGCCGTGACCGGAGCGTTCGAGGTTTGCGGCGACATGAGCACGAAGGGCCTCTACGAGGTCGTCGGCGCGACGCACGTAGGTTTCACGGGCGCCGGCGGTCCATTGGGTGTCCTGGCAGTCGTCATCCACGTGTCAGACCGTATCCGGTGGGTGAGTGATCGGCCGGCGTTGAATCGCGACGTCCCGCCTTGAGCGCGGGGTGCGGTGGGGTGCGCGTAGGCGCGCCAGCGCCGGAGCGCGGGGTCCCCATCGCGGGGTCCCGCGCTCTTTCGCGCCGGAGGCGCGCTTGAACCAGTACAGAAAGTACTCACCCACCTGAAGCGCTACCCCTCGCGCTCAGGTGCGGCACGGCAGGAAGCGCCAACGTGGGGGGCATGACGAGAAAATCGCTGGGAAGGGTGTATCCGTTCAACCGTCGGGACGTACCACCCGGCACGCAGGGTGCAACCCCTTGGGAGACCGCGCACCTGTTTCGCACACTTGGCAGCTCCCGATAAGTAGGGTGCGGAGTGTGTCACAGGGGAACGCGATGAGCGGAGGGCGTCGACCACGCATCCCGACTGGGCAAGAGCGCGTGGTCATCAGTCGATCCGGCAACCGTTGCGCGTATCCGGGCTGTCGCACTCGACTCGTCTTCGACGCGGTGGACCCGGTTGACGACGACAAAGCTGTTGGCAAGGTCGCTCACATTTGCGCGGCCTCCCCTGGCGGACCTCGATTCGACCCAACTATGACCGACAAAGAGCGGGGCAGCGCCTCGAACCTGATCTATCTCTGTGGCGATCACCATGATGCAATCGACTCTCAGACCAGCCATCACAGTCGAGCCTTTCTGGAAAAGGCCAAGAAGGATCACGAAGCGTTATTGGATCGGGCTATGGCGTACGCGATTGGTGAATTGGGCTTCGAGCGACTTGAAACAGTTTGTTCTTACATGGTCTCGATTAGCGGGGTGTCTGACTCGGTAGGTCCGGTGGCGATCCCCATGGGCGTACTGGATAAAATGGAGACCAACTCCCTCACCGCAGCGTCCGGGCATAGGATAGCCGTCGGCCTGGCAGCGAGCGGAGAGGTGGCCCGGTTCATCGATTTTGCATCCCAGAGCCGCGCGGACTTTGGGTCTCGGCTGAGGGCGTTCTTCAAGTCAAACTATCTCGCTGGAATAGCGGCTGGCTTGGGCGGAGACGATCTGTTCGAGTATGTCCTCGCACACGCAACCGACCATGCCGGGCCCGAGCTTGACGAGGCGACGCGCGCGGGAGCCTTGGCTGTCGTCTGTCACATGTTCGAGATATGCGAGGTATTTGAGAATGCCAATTCTGCTGCCTGATAAGCACACGACGCTGGATCAAGCGTTGCTTGGTCAAGCGGCGTTCCTGGCTCAGCGCCTCGGCCGCGGAGTGCGAGTCGCGCGGTGGTGGGCTGACTTCCACGTCAAGTACCCCTCGTCGCCGTATGGCAGGTTCGTGCTCGCGGCTGATGTTCTGTTCGCGCTGGGCCTTATAGAGCTAGACGGAGACGTAGTCGTCGGAAAGGCGGATCAATGATTCGACGACTGACCGCGAACGTCGACACGTTCCTGCCCATTGGACTCGAACCAGGTTTGAACGTCCTGTTGGCTGATCGGGACCCGCAGGCCACAGCCAAGCATTCCCGAAATGCTCGTGGCAAGACAACAGTCATTCAAGCAATGAATTTCTGTCTGGCCGGCAACTTGATCGACCCTATGAAGGTTCTAGCAGACAAGGACTGGGTATTCACGCTCGAGCTGGACCTGCAAGGCGTGGCCATCCAAGTCAGCCGAGCCATCGGCAGGCCGAGTCAAGTGAGAGTCGCCTGGGTGGGTGAAGTTCCCGGTCTGCTGAGTCCCTTCCTTACTTCCCCCGGGGAGTTGTCGCTAGCTGACTGGAAGTTAGTATGTGGACTCGGCCTGTTCGGCCTTGACGGCGCGGGGGATGCGGCGGCTCGAAACTTGAGTGTCCGAACCTTGCTGTCGTACGTCCTGCGTCTGGATGCCACCAAGGACCCGATAAAGATCCTCCCTCAGCAAAGTGCAGTAAGCGCACGGGAACACATTGCGTACTTCACGGGATTAAACTGGTCGATCCCCGCGGACTTAGATCGCATACGGAAATCGGAAGAGGCGCTAAAGGGGCTTCAATATGTGGCCGCCGAGAATATTCTTAGCGGCCTCCCATCGGAGGAGGAGCTGCTGCTTCTCCTAGCAGACCTAGATAGACGGCGTGCTGCCCTATCTGATCAGGTGACCAACTTCACCGTATTGGATGATCGAGATGGCCTCCTTTTTCAAGCGGATGAGCTTACGCGACAATTGGTCACTCTACGAGATGCCAGTCTGATCGACCGCCGCCTCATTGCGATGTACGAGGACACCGCAAGCGTGGATGAGCAAGGCTCTGTCGCGGTTGCGGATGTCGAGACCTTGTACGAGGACCTGGAGCGAACTTTCGTTGAAGGCGCTCGAGTCGAACTTGAATCGGTTGAGGTCTTTCATGCTGCTCTCCAGCAGAATCGGCAGAGCTACATCGAGCGAGAACTCGAGTTGCTGCGTCGCGGAGATGCGGAGCGCACAGCCCACATCACGAGGCTTGAGCATGAGCGCGCACGCATGATGCGAATAATTGCGTCCTCGGGCGCGATCGATGAGCTGATCGCCCTTCAAGAGAGTCTTTCTGTCGTCATCGCAGAGCACAGTCAGGCTTTGGCTGCGCTGGCGACGATCCGTGAATCAAAGCAACGACGCCAGGAACTGCGACTTCAGAAGGCGGAACTGAGGAGTGCCGCCTCAGTAGACCTGGTAGCGCGGCAGGACGAGGTCGACACGCTAAGCGCGATCTTCAGCAGCCTTTTACACCGCCTTTATGGCCGCGGTGGCGTCATCTCAACGGACGTAGACGACTATGGTCCTAGGTTCAAGGTGTCCGTTGATTCGGCGTCCAGCGCAGGCGTAAGCAAGATGCAGCTGCTCTGTTTTGATCTGGCGCTAATGATGTACGCCTACCCCCGCGGTAGGCATCCTGGATTCTTGGTCCACGACTCATTTGTCTTCGATGGGGTGGACTCGCGACAAGTGACGGAAGCGCTGAAGATGATTGGAGAAGTGACAGCAGGAACGGGAATGCAATACGTGTGCACACTGAACAGTGATGCGGTTGTAACGGAAGAGCGGCGCGAAGATTGGTTTGTCAATTCGGTGCGACGCCAAGTAATGGACACAGAAGTCGGCGGCTTCTTGGGAGTCAATTTTTGAGACCGGCGGCACTTTCCGGCCGTGGATGCGGGTAGCGGTCACTCTGCCGTAAGCATCAAGTCTCCGGGTCCGTTTCCGGGTCATCGCCATCGGGCTCGTCGTCCACTTCCGTCTCGGGCGCGACGAACTGGGAAATCTGGCCCGTCGCCTTCCATGCCCCCATCAACGTCGGGAGCCCCACGATTGTGAGGATGACCTCGAACAGTCCTCGCATTTCGGGGTCTAGTCCCTGAGCGATGTGAAGGGTGACGATCAAGCCGCCGATCCAGATGGTTAGAAGTAGGACCCTGAAGATTTGGCGCGCGAGCCGAAGGTCCTCCTCGGTCACAACCGACACGTCGAAGGAGCTGCGGATCAGTTCCTCAAACTCGTTGTCTTCGTCGAATGACGTGCGCTCCAGTTCCTCCAGGGCGTCCGCAAGGACCAGAGGAAGGGTTTCATCGGCTTGGTCGGACTCCTGCGCCCGACGCTCAAAGACGCCTTCCAAGGCCTCGCTTGTCTTCGTCTGAGCGCCTGCAAGCCGGGTCGGGTCGAGGTCAGAGGCCCACTTGAGTTCTGCCGTCACTAGCCGCGAAAACTGCGGCGCAAGCGTGGCTTTCATCTGAGCAGAGAAGGCCGGGGTGGCGACGGCCTTACGGATGGCATCGACTTGGAGGGTCAGCGCCGGGGTGGCGACTGCCTTTCGAAAGGCCTCCAGTTGCTTGGCGTATACCGGCGTAGCGGTGGTCTTGCGGATGGCTTCTAGCTGAGCGGAGTAGGCCGATTCTGCACTGGCTTTGCGGATGGCCTCAAACTGTGCGGTGAGCGCGGGCGTGGCGGCGGCTTTGCGGATCGCCTCAAACTGCGCGGTGAGCGCGGGCGTGGCGGCAGCTTTGCGGATGGCCTCCAGTTGCGCCGCGTACGCCGGGCGCGCGAGAGATTTGCGGAGAGCTTCAATCTGCGCTGTGTAAGCCGGCGTGGCGGCGGCTTTGCGGATGGCCTCCAGTTGCGCCGCGTATGCCGGCCGCGCGAGAGATTTACGCATAGCTTCAATCTGCGCTGCGTAGGAGGGTGAGCCGGTGATTTTGCGCATGGCTTTCATCTGTTCGGCGACGCTGGGATGCTTGGGGTTGGTAGGCATAGGCCATCCCTTCAATTGAGGACTACTCGCTTTGGCGGCCTTCGGCGGCTGGCTCTGACGTGTTCCGAGGCGCGATTAGGTGCAAACCATCGTGTGCTCGGACACTCATGCCGCCTTCGTGCGCATCGAGGATTCTAATGGCGTACACCTCCGCTAGGTGAGCGGTCACGCTGTCGACGGCATGCCAAGCAACCTCTTGGGCTTCGGGGGTCTGGCGCATCGGCGTGGAGACGAGCGAGCCTCGGAAGACCAAGGCGACGATCCCGCGGGCAGTGTTTTTGTACACGCCAGTCAAGGGCCCAGGCTCAATGTCGGCGCCAGTCTCTTCTCGGACCTCGCGGCGAAGCCCGTCTTCTATCGTCTCGTCGAGTTCAAGGACGCCTCCTGGAGGCTCCCAACGACCGTTGTCGCGGCGCTTGATGAGCAGGACGTTCTCGCCGCTCTCGTCGAAGATCGCAGCGGCAACACTGACCGAGTGGCGTGGAGTCTCGGTGACGTCGTGGGTGCCCATCTGCCAAAGTGTAGGTACTACAGACGTCTGGAGGAGTGAATCATGCTGGAGCTGGGCCAGGTCGACAAGACGTCGGACACCCCTGCCTTCAAGCAGATCGCCACGGCGCTACGCCAGGCCATCGGGTCTGGCCGCATTGGTCCCGGCGACAAGGTGCCCTCCGAGACGCAGCTGAGGGAGCACTTCGGCGTTGCACGCATGACGGTTCGCCAGGCGCTGGGGGAGTTGAGCGCTGAGGGCCTGCTCGTCGCCGAGCATGGGCGGGGCGTCTTTGTCCGCGAGCGTCCTGTGGTGCGGCGTGTTGCTTCCGACCGATTCGCTCGCCGGCATCGAGAGGCTGGGCAGGCTGCCTTCATCGCTGAGGCCGAGGGTGTTGGCGTACCGTCCGTCGATGAGATCGAGGTCGGTAGTGAGGCGGCGTCTGGCGATGTGCGCGAGGCCTTGGCCCTTCCTGCTCGGTCGAGAGTAGTCGCACGTCGACGTCGCTACCTGATGGATGGCCAGCCGGTCGAGCTAGCGACCTCATACGTGCCACTGTCGATCGCGAAGGGAACCGCGATCGAGGCCGCAGACACCGGGCCGGGTGGCATCTATGCGCGAATCGAGGAGGCCGGCCATGCGCTGGCTGAGTTCTCTGAGGAAGTTGCGGCTCGGATGCCCTTGCCGGTGGAGCGTCGACGGCTGCGTCTGCCAGCCGGAACGCCAGTCCTGACGGTCCGGCGAATCGCCTTTGATACCAACGGGTTGCCTGTCGAGCTGACAGACACCGTGAAGGCGGCTCCGAGCTACGTCCTCGAGTACCGGTTCCCGGCCAGCTGACTCCAGCACTTGCTGCTTGTCTAGATGAGTGCTCTACTGTTGTCACAGAGCAACTGCTCTAGACGACTGGATAAGGAGTAGCCATGGCAATGCAGAAGCGATTCAAGGTCGGGTTCGGCGACGTGTTCCCGAACGGTGCGTTCCTCAAGGGCTCGGTGGAGCCGGTCCTGGACTTCAACGCGGAGAAGCGTGCTGATGGGTCGCGGCCGCAGCAGGTCGACCCGGAGACGGGCCTGCTCGTGTGGTCGGTGACGGTGCTGGATGCGGACGAAGAGGCCAGCAAGCGGGAGACCGCGGTGACGGTGAAGTTCTTCGCCAAGGTGCAGCCGGTGCCGCCGGAGAACAAGACGCCGTTCCCGTGGACGCCGGTCGAGTTCACCGGTCTGACGGCGTTGCCGTGGATCGAGGAGACGTCGATGGGGCGCGGTCGGATCTCGTGGTCCTTTCGTGCTGAGTCGATGATCGCTCCCGGTCAGTCGAGCCAGTCCGGCGCCTCGTCCGGCCAGGCCAAGGGGGCCGCGTAATGAGTGCCCCATTCCCGGTCGGGCTCCAACGCTCCCGGGGCGTCCCGAGTCTGGCTGCTGCTGCGGGCCAGGCTGCCTGCGCCCTGCGCGTCGCTGCGGTCCTCGTCTGGTCGGTCGTGTGTTGGACGTACCGGCACCTTCGGTGGGTGGTCTCCGTCGCATGCCTCGCGTTCGCGGTGCGGCTGCTCCCGGGCGGCCAACCGATCGCCATCCGCCTGCTGATCTTGGGCTGGGTTGTCCCTGCCTTCGTGGCGGTGGTGTGGGCTCGTTGGTGGCCGGCTTCGTACGAGCGGTGGGCAGCCGGCCCCCTGAAGCGGGCTTCGTGGCGTCGCTGGGCTCGTCGCCGTTGGCCCGTGCTGGCTCGGGAGTGTGGCCTGTCGGTTCAGCGTGACGAGCGCGCGAGCTGGTCCGCCTCCGCCATGCGAGCGATCGCCCACCGACGTCCTGCCGCTGGCTCGACGGTGTGGGTGCACCCACGGCTGTGCTCGGTCACGGCACGCGGCGTCGCCCTGACCATCACCGCGCGTGCCCGGACCGGGCAGACGGTCGAAGACCTCGAGAAGGCCGCACCCGCGCTGCCGCTGCTGCGTCGGCGCGCTCGTTCCGCTGCCGCGCCCTCTCGCCGTCGACCGTCGAGTACGTCCTGATCATGGCCGACCGCCTCGCGCCGGTCCGGCCCGCTGCAGCCCCGCTCGACGTCACGGTCGACGCTGTCTCGGTCGGTCGACGTCAGGACGGGTCACGCTGGCTGCTGCCGCTGACGGGCCGGCACACACTCGTGGTCGGCTGCTCGGGCTCCGGGAAGGGGTCGATCTTCTGGGGCGTGTGCGGTGGCCTCGCACCGGCTGTCCGCGCTGGGCTCGTCCGGCTCTGGGGTATCGACCTCAAACGTGGCGTCGAGGTCGGCATGGGCCGGCACCTGTTCTCCGAGGTGGCCACGACCCCGGCGCAGGCGCTCGACGTGCTGAACCGGCTGTTGCGGGTGGTCGACGAACGCGGGCACCGGATGGCCGGCGTCACCCGGCTGCACCAGCCGACTTCGGCGGATCCGCTGCATCTGCTCGCCATCGACGAGCTCGCCGTCCTGACCGCGTACGCCGACCCGGAGATCCGCAAGGAGGCCTCGCGGCTGCTCGCCGAGGTGCTGACCCAAGGCCGCGCCCTCGGCGTCATCGTCCTGGCATGCGTGCAGGACCCGCGCAAGGAGGTCATCGGCCTGCGGGGGCTGTTCACCCAGACCGTCGCGTTGCGGCTGCGGTCGGCCGACGAGACCCGGATGGTCCTGGGCGACGGCGCTGCGGCCCTCGCGCCCGCACACCGCATCTCGCCCTCCACCCCCGGCACGGCATGGGTCATCGAGGAGGACGGGTCTGCCGATCGGGTCCGGGCGGACTACTGGCCCGACGACCTCGTCCGCGACGTGGCCACCCACAACCCAGCGCCCTACGTCCCGGACACCGCGGCACCCGTCGAGCCTGTCGCGCCTGTCCATGACGCCGAGGCCGACCGCGGATCGGTCGTGGACGTCGAGCCAAGTGGCGTTACGTCGGTGCGGTCACGGAAGCCGCGGTCCCCGCGCCAGCCGCGGAGTCGTCCCCGATCCCGGCCAGCAGGCCAGTCGTCCTCATCCGCGGCGGGTTCGGGCAGCGGGCCGGAGGCGGCCTGATGACCACCCAGACTGCCCGCGGCGTCCTTCACGGCCGTCCCGACTCGACGCTCCGGAACCTCGCCCGCGGCGGCTGGAAGGAACGCGGCACCTGCAACCAGATCGACCCCGAACTCTGGTTCGCCGACACCAGCCGACGCGTCAAGGCCCGAGCGGCATCCATCTGCGCCTCCTGCCCGGTCCGCCCACAGTGTCTCGCCTGGGCGCTCATCTTCGATGAGGAGTACGGGCTGTGGGGTGGCCTCGACGCGGCCGAACGCCTCCCGCTTCAGCGACGGCTGACCACGGGGGAGCCCCTGCCGGTCGTTCTCGCCGACGCGATGGGGTCGCCCTTTGCCGCCCCGCCCATCCCGAAGGCCGCGTGACCCCGTGACGGTGCAGCAGTCCAGCCCGACATCGCACCACGCCGAACCGGGATCGTTCCCCGGCTACAGCGCGGACGCCGGGCTGGACCTGCCCGACCTCTCACCTCGCCTCGAGCAAGAGATCACCCGCCGGCTCATCTCCCGCGACTTCGACGCCTGGGCCACCACCGCCGCCCGAGTCGGCCATTGCACCAAGCCGATCCGCCTGCGCGGCCACTCCCAGACCATCGACGCGGCCACGGGCGAGGTGCTCGGGTCGTACTCGTCGGACGAGGAACCCCTCGGTGTCCTGCATGTCCGCTGCGGCAACCGTCGAGCCTCCGACTGCCCCTCCTGCTCCCGCATCTACGCCGCCGACACCTTCCACCTGATCCGGGCCGGAGTCGTCGGCGGCAAGGGCGTCCCCGACACGGTGTCGGAGAACCCGTTGGTGTTCGCGACCCTCACCGCGCCTTCGTTCGGCCCGGTCCACGGCACCCGCAACGGGCGCCGAGGCCGCCCTGACCGGCCCAAGGACCAGGCAGAGCGGTGCGTGCATGGTCGGTCGACGGCCTGTCATGTCACCCACGTCGACAGTGACCCGATGCTCGGGCAGCCGCTGTGCGGAGACTGCTACGACTACCGCTCGCACATCGTGTGGCAGTGGTGGGCTCCCGAACTGTGGCGCCGGTTCACCATCGCGTTGCGCCGGGTCCTCGCCCGCGCGCTGGGAATGAGCGCCCACCGGCTCGCGCAGGTCGCGACCGTCCAGTTCGCAAAGGTCGGCGAGTACCAGCTGCGCGGCCTCGTCCATTTCCACGCCTTGGTCCGCGTCGACGGTAAGGCGACCGACGGGGACTCGCACGCGCCGGCCCCGGCCGGGATCGCCGCCGCCCTGCTCTCGTCGGCAATCGAGACCGCCGCCGCGAGTGTGTGGTTCGACGCCCCGCCCTAGGTCGGTGGTGACCTGGCGCGGCGGCTCCGGTTCGGCAGCCAGGTCGACGCCCGACCCGTCCGTGACGCCCACCGAACTGACGACCCCGAGAATCAGCTCGAGGCCGAGCAGGTGGCCGGCTACCTCGCGAAGTACGCGACGAAGTCGGCGACCGACTCGACCGACACGGCCAGCCCGCACCTGCACCGGCTACGCTCGACCATTGCCCAAACCGTCGACCGGCAGCGCTTCGAAGCGGCCGCAACCGACGCGCCCATGGCCGAGCACCCATACGCGCTGCTCAACAAATGGGCCCACATGCTCGGCTTCCGCGGCCACTTCTCCTCCAAGTCCCGGCGCTACAGCGTCACCCTCGGCCGGCTGCGTCGCGCCCGCGCCCGGTTCCAACGCCGCCTCGCCACAGCCAGCCGCGAAGGCCGCACCCTCGACACCCGCGACCTCGACGACCTCCTCGCCGACGACGACACCGAGACCACCCTCGTCGTCGGCCACTGGACCTACGCCGGATCCGGCTGGGACACCGACGGCGACGCCGAACTCGCCTGCGCCGCCGCAGCCCGCGCCCGCGAACACGCGCAATGGCGAGCCGCCCAACCCCGCAAGCAATCCAACTGAGAGAGAAGGATCGGAATGAGAACACCCCCGGTGCCCAGCGCACCCAAGAACCCGGCCCCGACGTGCGACAAGCTCTGGACCGTCGACGACGTCTCGGCCTTCCTCGGGGTTCCGAGGAACACGCTGTACCAGTGGCGCACCCGTGGAGAGGGCCCGCCGTGTGTTCGCCTGGGCAAGCACCTGCGCTTCGACCCCGACCGGGTCCGGGCGTGGTTCGGCGACCAGGTGGCTTGAGGTGGCCCACGTCGTCAAGGACAGTCGCAACGGGCGGTGGCTCGGCTCGCTGGCGCGACCCGTCCGGGCGGCAGCGCAAGAAGTCCTTCGGCCGCAGGGTCGATGCCGACCGGTTCTTGGCGGCGCTCATGGCCGACCTCTACCGCGGCACGTACATCGACCCTGCAGCCGGCAAGCTGCTGTTCGCGGCATACGCCGAGACGTGGGGCAGGGGACTGGCGCACCTCAAACCCTCGACCGCCGACCGGTACCGCGACACCCTGCGGACGCACGTGCTCCCGCAGTGGGGTGGGTGGCCGATCGGGCGCATTGCGCACTCCGACGTCGCGGGCTGGGTCGGTGACCTGGCGTCGTCGGGACTGTCGGCGGGATCGGTCCGCAAGATCTACCTCGTCACGTCGCTCGTGCTCGACGGGGCGGTGCAGGACGGCCGGATCGCGCGGAACCCGGCCAAGGGCGTCCGGCTCCCGAGGCAGGTCCGACGCGAGCCGCGGTTCCTGACCCCGGAGGAGCTCGCGCGCCTCGTCGACGCTGCTGGGGCGCACGGTCTCGCCATCGCGGTGCTCGGCCTGACGGGTTTGCGGTTCGGGGAGTTCGCCGCCCTGAAGGTGTCCCGGCTCGACGTCGAGCGGCGCCGCCTGACCATCTCCGAGAGCGTGACCCGCGTCGGCTCGACCATGGTCTTCTCGACGCCGAAGACTCATCGGACCCGCTCGGTCCCGGTGCCGCCTGCCCTGATGCCCGCCCTGCTCGGCATGTGCCAGGGCAAGGAGCGCGACGACCTGCTCTTCCCAGCCGCGATGGGTGGTCCGATCATCCTGAACAACTGGCGACGCCGAGTGTTCGACCCGGCCTGCGTGGCGGCTGGCCTCGATGGCGTGACTCCGCACGACCTGCGCCACACGGCGGCTTCACTCGCGGTGCGCGGTGGCGCCAACGTCAAGGCGATCCAGCAGATGCTCGGGCACGCGTCGGCCGCGATGACGCTCGACATCTACGCCGGACTGTTCCCCGACGACCTCGACGCGGTGGCGCTCTCCTTGGACATCCATGTGCCACAGATGTGCCACAAGGGGCCGGTCGACCTCATCGAGGGGGAGTTGGCCGATGAGTGACACCGGCTCTGACCTGCGAAAACGTGTGGTGCCCCCGGCAGGATTCGAACCTGCGACACCCGCTTTAGGAGAGCGGTGCTCTATCCCCTGAGCTACGAGGGCGGGGCATGGCTGGAACCCTCGCTGGAAACCTCGCAGCAAGGGTCGCTGTAACCCTCGCTGTCACGAGGCCCTGTCGGGCCGACCAACGGGGACAGGCTACTGGACCCATGGCGCGGTCTCGCGCAGGGCTGCCGTCGGCGCTATGACACGCACCCATCAGCGGGATGGTCGGACTTCGACGGAGCCGTGGACTAGCTGTCCCTCGTGGCCGGCTCGTGGACGTACGTCACGCGCTTGCCCATTGCGTCGGCATACGCGATCTCGCGCCGGGTGGCCTCTCCGATGTAGCCGCCGGGGTTCACGATTCTCACCTCGTCTGCGAGGTCGATCCGGCGGAGGTGCAGCTCTCCCAATGAGCGGACGAGGGAAGGGCCCGGCACGGACACCTCGGTGGCCTCCGGAGCCAAGACGATCGCCAGATCGAGCGTCAGGCGCGTGCGCTCAGCCGATAACTCGCTGCCGAAGCGCAGGGAACCGCACAGACAGACGATCTTTGGGCGATCAACTGGCACGTCGGACATGGGCACCTTTCAAGAGCCAAAGAACCGGCAGTCTCTCATGATGCGTAGCCGGGCACGCCTCGGTAAAGCCGGGTCGTTCCCTCAACCGCACGTTCTCCCAGCGGCCCGATCCCTCGCGGAGCGGCATGACAGGCCGTCGGCCTGACCTTGGATGTCGCGGTCCTCCTCGGAGGTGTTTGATACATATCTGTGCGACGGCGCGCACCCAGTTGAAAGAGCCGAGGGTCCTGGTTGATCGGCCGCATGGAGAGCGAGGACGAGGGAGTGCGTGAGGGCGTTTGGGCGGACTTGCTGATTCGGGCAGCCATCCTGGCGGCATGTCTTGGTGTGACTGGTTGGGCGTATGGCAACGGTCACGACGGTCAAGTCCGGATCGGTGGTGTACGACGGTGATCCGTTGAGGTCGTTCGTTCAGGCGGTGATCGTGGCGGCGATCAGGTCGTTCGGTACCTCCTCGGGCTTGTCGTCAGCGGAGCGCTCGGTGAGGACGGCTCGGGCGTTCTTCAGCGCTTCCAGGCCGAGGTAGCGGCGCTGCTCGGCCCACTCGTCGTGCTGCTCCGCCAGCACCGCTCTGACGAGGCGGATGACGGCCTCGCGGTTTGGGCGCCGCTCTCGTCAAGCGGCGTCGGAGTTTGTCTTTGGCAGCGGTGGCTTTTGGGCTTGCAGGTCGCGGATCATGGCTCGGTACACGACGGCAGCGAGGTGGCGTTTCAGGCACCGTCGAGCTTCGGCCGCGCTCTTGCCCTCGGCGCGTTTGCGCGCGAGGTATATGCGCGCGTCTGGGTGCCATCGCGCTTGGGTTCGGGCGATCGTGAACAGGGCACGGTTGAGCTGGCGGTTCCCGCCGCGG